>NZ_CAWNTB010000222.1:0-49803 GCF_963877065.1 Vibrio sp. V01_P9A10T6 | reverse complement strand
AAGAAGCACTGTGTTTTAATATGTTGTTATCCAAAGTATTACTTTAATTTACTTATATAGTTAGCTTTGCTAACTATGGTGTCTGTTATGAAAAATTCAATTTACCGCCAATTTTGGCGCTATACCATTCCGACCGTGGCAGCTATGTTAGTCAATGGTTTGTATCAAGTGGTGGATGGTATTTTTATTGGTCATTATGTTGGTGCTGAGGGATTGGCGGGCATTAACGTTGCGTGGCCTATTATTGGCTTTATTTTAGGGCTTGGCATGTTGGTGGGCGTTGGAACTGGTGCTCTGGCTTCGATCAAGCAAGGTGAAGGGAACATGGCGGCAGCTAAGCAAGTGCTTGCTACTGGCCTATTGTTGCTTGTGATGCTAGCTCCCGTGGTGGCGACAATTCTATGGTTTCTTGCGGACGATTTCATTGCGTGGCAAGGCGTTGAAGGACGAGTCTACGAACTTGGCTTGCAATATTTGCAAGTATTAGTGATCGCTTGTGTCTTTACGCTTGGCTCTATTGCGATGCCTTTCTTGTTACGAAACGACGACAGCCCTAATTTAGCCACATTGCTGATGGTGAGTGGCGCGGTAATCAATATTCTCTTCGATTATCTGTTTATTGCTGTCTTACATTGGGAACTTACCGGTGCCGCCATCGCAACGGCACTCGCACAATTAAGTGTGACTGTATTAGGTATAGGCTATTTCTTTTCGACGCAAGCCAAGTTGCAGCTGTCACTCTCGGTGATGAGGGTGCAATGGTCGTTGTTACCTAAGATTGTTGCGATTGGTACTTCAAGCTTTTTTATGTATGCCTACGGTTCGATGATGGTGGCGGTGCACAACAGCCTATTTGCTCACTATGGCAGCGCGGTACTCGTTGGGGCATACGCGATATTAGGCTATATCGTCACGGTTTATTACTTAACGGCAGAGGGCATCGCGAATGGTATGCAGCCGTTAGTTAGCTTCAATTATGGTGCCAAAAACTATCTTCATATTAGAAAACTGCTCAAAATTGCAATGAGCATTGCCGTGCTTGGCGGGCTGGGTTTTGTGGTGCTGCTGAACTTGTTTTCCACTCAGGTTGTTGCGGTCTTCAATTCAACTGACCCGCAATTGATGGCAAGCGCTGTACTGGGCTTAAAACTGCATATGTTCGCGCTGTTTTTGGATGGATTTTTAGTTGTCGCCGCCGCCTTTTATCAAGCGACCAATCGCGGCAGTAAGGCGATGTTTGTCACCATTGGTAATATGGCGATCCAACTACCGTTCTTGTATTTGTTACCTAAGTTATATGGTGTGACTGGTGTGTGGATTGCCTTCCCCATTTCCAATATTGCGTTAAGTTTGGTGGTGGGTTTGATGTTGTGGCGAGATTTGTGTGCACTACCTTGTGATAACGCGAAGCAAACCCTGTTCGCTTAACAAGAGCCTCCCCCTTTTCTCTAGGGGGAGGCTACGCTCAGCTTTGTTGAATCGCTAGGCCCGGTAATTGGTGCCAATAGCCGTTACATTGGTGATTGGTTAAAGGGGAGGGATGCTCTCCTTTTTCATTGGCCTTGAACTGCGACAGATGTTCGAATGTCTCAAGGCCTAGTGGGCTTAAACGAACGACATCGACCAATCCCGCCATGCTTGGTAAATCATTAGCAAGGTTATAGCAATAGCCCGACTGGGTTTGGATACCGTTGAGGTTAAATACCGCTTGGCCTTCTTGGCTGTGAACCTGAATTCCGGTTGGATACTTGATACAGCAAGTCTCACATTCATCCTTCGCGCGGTTTTCAGCCCGTGCGGTAAAGCAGCGTGCGGAGTAAGCCAGTGGTAGGTATCCGTGGCTAAAAACTTCTACTTCAAACTGGTTTTTGATACCAAGCTCATCACATTGTTGCAATACATTGATTAGCCAATCACGGGAGAGTTCAACAGGCATGCACCAACGGATCATCCCTTGCTTTAGGAACAGTTGCAGTGTGCGCGCGTTGTAAGCATTCACAGCGGGCCCAACCACAAAAGGAAGGCGTTTTTCACTGGCGAGTTGAATCGCCGAAACGTCATTGGCTTCAATCGTAAAATCGCCATTCTCAATATACTTTTTCATCACATTGATTTCGCTCGGCGCTTCCAGTAGCGCCATGGTTGAGATCACAACCTGTTTACCCGCTTGTGAAAGCGCTTTGGCGATCTCAAACCAGTGTTGTGGTTTTATCTCACGTCGCTTGGAGCAGACCGATTCACCCAAATAGATCACATCAGCAGGGCTATTGATTGCCTGTTGATAAAAACTTTCTACCTCTTGTTTGGGCCAGAAATAGAGTAAAGGACCCAGCGCATATTTCATTCTCTTCTCCATTCTCTTATTGCCATTGGCGATGGTACGCGCCGAGTGTCGTTTGCGTGCCTTCAGAAACGTTGGCTAAGGCGGTATTCCAAGCCGTTTCTACTTGGTAGGCTTGTGGATTTGCTTGGTAGCGATCAATCGCCGCTCGCCAGGTTTTAGTCACTTGCTCCACATATGCAGGGCTACGTTGGCGACCTTCAATTTTGACGGAAGCAACGTTGGCTGCAAACAGTTCTGGTAATAGTGATAACGTATTTAAACTGGTTGGTTCTTCCAGTGCGTGGTAGCGTTTAGGTTGCCCATCGATCTGCGCTTCAAAACGACCTTTGCACAAGGTTGGGTAGCCTGCATTTTCTCCGGCTGCGTATTTATCAATCAAAATTTCGTTTAAGCGAGATTCCAAACCTGAGTCCGTTTCTTGCCAGCGGACATACTTCGCGGGTGAACAGGCTCCGACAGTATTGGGTGATTCTCCCGTCATATAGGAAGAGAGATAACAGCGCCCTTCAGACATAATACATAAGCTGCCAAAGGCAAATACTTCAAGCTCGACGTCACTCATCATATTACGTGAGAGCTGTTTGACTTGATGGATTGATAGCACTCGCGGTAACACCACCCGCTTAATATTGAAATTCTGCTTATAAAACTCGATAGCGGCGACATTGGTGGCGGAGGCTTGTACAGAAAGATGCAGTTCCAGATCTGGATATCGGTTAGCGGCATAATCCAATACCGCGATATCGGCGATGATCAACGCATCTACGCCTAAACTGGCGGCATTATCGACGGCGTGAGTCCAACGCTCGAAGCCATTAGGGTGGGCGAAGGTATTTAACGCGACATGAATTTTTTTATGGTGATCATGAACATATTGCACCGCTTTATCTAACTTCTTACCTGCGAAATTAAGGCCAGCAAAGTGGCGAGCATTAGTATCATCTTTGAAGCCGATATAAACCGCATCTGCACCACAATCGATCGCTGTTTTTAGAGCAGGCAGGTTACCTGCAGGACATAAAAGTTCCATTGATCCGTACGATATCTAAGGGAAAGTAGTGGTATTTTATGAAGCATTATGAATAGCAAATTTGATGTAAGGCAGGTTTGGGGCGAATAAACGAGATTTACTTATTTGGGATTAGAACGATGACGACGATTTTGAACGAATAACTCTTCTACTTCCTGCCTCGGTTGTGGCCGATAAAAATGGAAGCCTTGAATTGAGTTACAGTTGAGATTAGAGAGCAGTGTGGCTTGTTGTTGAGTTTCCACACCTTCGGCAACGACCGTTAAGTTGAGTGATTTTCCTAAATTGATGATGTTTTCAATGACGGTGATTTGTTTAGGAAGCGTATCGATATCCGTTATAAAAGCGCGGTCAATTTTAAGTTCATCAATCGGGAAGCGAGCGAGGTAAGAGAGCGAGGAATACCCCGTACCAAAGTCGTCAATGGACAGAGAAAAGCCCAGTTTTTTGATCGCGTTCAACATTTGCAAGGTGTGTTCGCTGTCGCTCATGACGGCACTTTCGGTCAGTTCAAATGTGATGCAGTTTGGATCAAGCTCCGTGGTGCGAAGCAGTTTTTCCATATAATCAATCAACTTCGGGTTACAAAACTGTTCTGGCGATAAATTGATCGCCACGCGACCTGGTAAAATGCCTTGCAGCTTCCAGCGTTTTACGGTCGAGAAGACATCACGCATCACCACTCGGCCTAAATGTTCAATCAGCCCAGCTTTTTCCGCGACAGGGATAAAAGCGCCCGGGTTGATATACCCTTCCACAGGGTGTTTCCAGCGCACCAAAGCTTCCGCACCATTGATGCTGAAGTCGCGAGCATTTACTTTCGGTTGATACCACACTTCAAGGCCATTTTGTTGCAGCGCTTTTTGCAGTTCAATTTCAAGCCATAAGCGCATGCGCGCTTCTTTGTTCATTTGATCGTTGAACTTAATCAGACGGTTTCTACCACGATCTTTGGCTTCATACATCGCCGTATCGGCGTTTTGCAACAATACGCGTGCATCGCTACCGTCACCAGGGTAGGCGACACTACCTATTGAGCAGGCTAAGCGTTTACTGAAATGGTGCAGATCAAACGGTTGGTTAATCAAAGAAATGATGCGTTCAGCCAACATTTCAGCGGCGCGACTATTTTCAGGATCAGGCAGTATTAGTCCAAATTCATCGCCGCCAAGGTGGCCCACAATCGCTTGTTGCGGTAGTAAACGTTTCAGCCGTGCTGAGACCTCTTTAATGACTTTATCGCCAATATGATGGCCTAAAGAGTCATTGATGTTTTTGAAGTTATCAATGTCTAAATAGAGCATCACAAGGGGTGTTTCATTTTGAATGAACTGTTCTAAACGTTTAGTGAAACCAAAACGGTTATACAAGTTAGTCAGCGAGTCAATGTGGATATCGGCATGCATAGTCGAAGACAACTGCTTAGGTGCATCTTCTGCATCTTGAATCAAAATCAGTTGTGAGCTGTTGCCCAGCACGACGGTGGCTCCAGCGTGCAGTTGAACTTTACGTTCAAAGCCACACTTTGGCCCAGTGAGGCAGACCAATGGTGCCCCTGCGAGTAATAAACTAAGTGGAGAGCTGAATACGGTTTTACTTTTTTCATCGACAAACAAGCGCGATAACTCTTCACCAAGAAGCTCTGAGGTATTTTCAAAACCGAGTAAACGAGCCGATGCGGGGTTAGCAGAGATAATGCAGTCGTCATCGACCAGCAACAATCCATCGGGAAGCAAGCTAGTCAAGGTTGAAAACTTATTTTCCGACTCTTCTAATGAGCGAATGAGGATCTGTTTTTCGGAGGTGTCGATGGCGTGAAACACAATATTTTCGACTTTTTTATCCCCCATGATAGGTGATAAAGAGAAATGCAAACTCGTTTCTAAATCGATCTCGTGAAGAGTCAGTTCGGTCTCAAGCGTTTCTCCTTGAAATGCCCGTTCATAATAGGGTTTGAGATGGCGGTAGAAATGCTCACCCAGAATTTGTGAGTCATTCATTCCAACCAATTCGGTTGTGCTCAGCCCTGCAATATCACAATAACGTTCATTGACCATCACATAGTTATGTTGGTCGTTCAAGATGGCAAAAAAGAACGGACTGTTCGACGTGATTTTTGCAAACCAATGTTGTAAATGTTGCGAAGGCATCAAGCTACTACCACTCTCCAGAGCACTTATATTCATGAGGATGTTACAACGTAAGTAACACATTAACTATAACTTTGATTACTAAGCTAGAAAAGGTTCTCAAACAATGTACGTTTTTTGATGCATCACAGGAATTTGCACCCCCACATCCATTATGATTAGGTACTATTGCATTACAAAGTAACGGATAACGCTCGTGATTCACAAGATTCGTACTCAACTAGTTCAAAACGCCGCTTCAATTTTGCGATCCCCAGTCCACTTCTTACCGCAAGTTGTACAAAAAAAAGCCTTGCTAGAAGGGTTGAAAACTATATTTCATGAGGCTTTGCAAGAAGGTGACTTTGAATTTCTTGATGGGAAATGGTTAAAGGTTTCAATTCGCGATTTGAATTTGAATTGGTATATCAGCTATCAAGCGGAACAACTTGTTGTGTCTGATAAGACGGAAGTGGAAGATGTCAGCTTTAGCGGTAACCTAAATGATATGGTGTTGATTGCTGGTCGAAAAGAAGATCCTGATACGCTGTTCTTTCAACGTCGACTCTCCATTGAAGGGGATACCGAACTGGGGTTAGAGGTGAAGAATCTGATGGACAGTGTTGACCTAGAGCTTTTACCAAAACCGTTCCAGATGTTAATTAATCAGCTAGCAGATTTTGTGCATAAGGGCGTACAATCGCCAGTGACACAAAATGAGGTAATGAATGCTTATTCGAACTGAAGCGCCAGCGGATATCTTAGCGATTGACCGCTTATTAAAATCAGCCTTTGAGACAGATGCTGAAGCTAATTTGGTTATGACATTAAGGGAAAACAGCCATTTGACGCTCTCTTTAGTGGCCTGTGATGATGACGGCGAAGTCGTTGGTCATGTGATGTTTAGCCCGATCTTACTCAATGGTGAAGACTTAAATTGGCAAGGGCTTGCACCGTTGGCCGTGAAAAAAGAGTGGCGAAATCAAGGTGTCGCCGCCTCGTTGGTAAAAGAGGGGTTAATCTGTTTGGCTGAGTTCGATTATCCAGCTTGTGTGGTTTTGGGTGACCCGGATTATTATCAACGCTTTGGCTTTAAAGAGGCGGCGAAATCTGATTTTCGTTGTCGTTGGGATGTTCCAGCTGGCGCGTTTCAGATCGTTGCATTAGTCGACGGCGAATTGAGCGGGCGAGCGGGTTTAATTGAGTATTGCCCAGAGTTCAATGATCTTTAATCACCGTATTTCTATTCAAAACAGGGAGCCCAGAGCTCCCTGTTTACTTTTATGCTCTTCTCATTTGAAGCTACCGTTGTGTTGGCTACATTCGCTCACCCCAATCACCTCGTTTATCTAGGCTCATGGGGATGAATTCACTTGTCGCCTATCTGCAACTTCAAGTTGTTTGGGCATAGCTCTTGAGTCATTGGATGATTAACGGTTTCTGTCTTGGCGCTGATTTGTTAGGATTGCGATGTTCAATGAGGTCATAAACAGATGTCACATCACGAAAATCAATATTTACAAGAAATGGGCATCCAGCGTTGGGAGCTTATCCATCCACAGCGGCTGGCTGGCTATCAACCTGATCCGGTGACGCTGCCGAGCACGTGCCGATTATTACTCGTTTCCCCCCAATACCCGCAACAAGGTGCTCTATTGCTGTTTTCAAGAGTATTGAAGAGTATGGGGCTCGAAATCAGTCAGGCGTGTCATCTTGAGCCTCACTCTCTTAGCCAACTAACAGGCTCCAGCATTGAATGGTTGTGGTTTTCAGGCTGTGAAAAGAGAGAAAGCCCGTTGGCTAAGAAAGTGTTAACGTCACCGCCGCTAGTTGAGATAGATGGCAATACCGAGCTGCGCCGGGCGTTGTGGCAGCAAATTTGTTCTTATGAGTCATAAAACTATGAATATTGATGTTGTGCCTTTATCACTTCCTTATCTTGATGCTATTTGGTCCATTGAGCAGCAAGCCCACAGTTACCCTTGGGCTGAATCACTCGTGCGCGACTTGGCGAGTCGTGGTGCATGCCACCATGCTATGTTGGTTGATGGCAAAGTTGTCGGTTATTTCTATGCACAGAATATTGTTGGAGAGGTGACCTTGTTGAATATCGCTGTGGATCCGCAGCAGCAAGGTAAGGGTTACGGAAAATTGTTGATGGAGTTTTTCTTAACTTACTGTGAAAAAGCGCAAGCTGAAAGTGCGTGGCTTGAAGTTCGCGAAAGTAACATCCGCGCTTATAGCTTGTACGAATCGCTGGGTTTTAATGAGCTCGATCGTCGAGTGAACTACTATCCCACTCCGAAAGGATCAGAAGATGCGATCATCATGAGCTACTATTTTTTGTAGCTTATTTTCCATCAGCAGATCGTTTGCAAACTCAGGTTTTTTCATGGTCAGGCGTCTCGGAACTATTTCTGGTGCGCCTTATCTTTTTGATGTTCATTGAGTTGATAGCATGGGCTTGCAAAACGCTTGACGACTTCCTTAGCGGTTAACGGCTTATCAAATAAGTAACCTTGGAACTGATCACAACCCAATTGTTTGAGAGTTTCGAGTTCTTGGCACTCTTCCACACCTTCGGCTATTACCTCCAAATTTAAACGTTTCGCAATCATAATAATCGTATCCACAATTGCTTGGTCACTCTCATCTAGATGCAATTGAGTGACAAAAGAACGATCGATTTTGAGCACATCCACCGATAAAAGTTTGAGGTAACGCAGTGATGAATAACCAGTGCCAAAATCATCAATCGAGATGCTCAGCTTACTTTTTTTAAGTTGCACCATTTTTTGAATCGCACTTTCTACATTTTCCAGTAATAGCCCTTCAGTAATCTCCAATTCAAGATGTTCACCAGTAATACCTGCTTGTTGCATTGCATGGTTAATGTGTTCAACAAAAGAATCTTGAGAAAACTGCAACGGACTGATGTTGATGGCTAAACGGCGAAAATGGGGCGGTAATACTCCTTGGCGCTTCCAAGCGGCGTATTGATAGCACGCTTGCTCTAATATCCAGTTTCCAATCGGAATAATTTGCCCCGTTTCTTCTGCGATGGTCATAAACACACCCGGTGGCAATACACCTTTGGTTGGGTGGTTCCAGCGGATCAAGGCTTCCACACCGACAATATTGTGCCGATCATCGACTTGAGGTTGGTAATAGAGTTCTAACTGTTGGGTATTGAGGGCTTCATGGAGGCCTTTTTCAATTTCCAGAAACGATTCGACTTGAGCCTGCATTTCTGGCTCATAAAACATGTATTTATTGCGTCCATTCGCTTTTGCGCGGTAAAGCGCTGTATCGGCTTGTCTAAGGACATCGATATTGGTTTTGCCCACTGACGGAAAAATCGAGATACCAATACTCACAGTGCAATAAAGCTGGTGGTCATCAATCGAGTAAGGGTTGGAAATCAGAGCCAGAAGCTGCTGAGCTACCTTCTCTGCTTGTTGGCGAGAGAGATGAGGAATCAACACCGCAAACTCATCGCCACCGATGCGTGCGGCGGTGTAATCGTGTTTAAGCCAGCCATCCATACGCATGGCGATAGCTTTGATTAAATGATCCCCCGTTGTGTGTCCAAGTGAATCATTGATCGTTTTGAAACGGTCGAGATCAAGGTAAAACAACACACCAGAAGTGTGGGTGCGAATACTGTTATCAATCGCATCAGTGAGCAGTTGTAGCAGCAAGCTGCGATTAGCAAGGCCAGTTAACGTGTCGTAGTAGGCTAATTGGTTAAGTTTAGCATCCGCGAGCTCTCGCTCTTTCCATAAAGTATAGAAAGTACCGGCTAACTCACTGAGCTCATTTTTTTGCTGTTGTAATGGCGGCTGTGTTGGGCGTTGATTGTTTTGCAATGAGCGAACCCACGAAATTAACGTGGTGATGGGTTTTGACAGCTTGTAGTAAAAAAAGACTAAAAGGATCGAAGTCAGCAACACATTTCGAAAGAGATCAAACAGCAATACTCGTGTGGTTTTTGCAATAAATTCTTTGGCAATGGAAGAGCCGTTGACGGAAAAACTTAAGCTACCTACCACCACACTCGAATTGGGTTGATGCAAGTCAGTTTTAAAGATGGGTATTTCAGGTGTCAGATAATTCGATAAGAGCCGAATAAAAGCAGTCTGCGCTGGAATCTCTCTGCTTTTTTTTGCCAGTGTATCGCCGAAATCATCAATAATTTCAACATGATAAATGGCATTGTCAACCATTAGACTAGAGACGACTTGATTGGCTAATAAGTTGTTGAGGTGATAAGCAGCCTGGCTGGCATTTGAATAATTTTGCAGCAGTTTAAAACGGTAGTGATCTTCAATGCGTGTTTGCTCTTGGTGTAGATCGAGAAGAGTATGGTATAAACTAAAGCCTATCCCAAGTATCACCGATACTAGGAACACTGTTTTGGCTTGTTTAAATGCCAGAGAATTTCTTTGTTTGGTTATCAGCATAATACTCGCTTATTCTCTTCGCCCTTTTTAGTTATAGCTCATATTTATTGATAATTTAATTACAAATAGAAAGGTCGTCATTCTCTTGTTGATTTGTATAGCGACGAAAGTTGCTCCCAGATCAAATATAGGGGAGAATACCGCGCAAATTTGAATCGAACTGCTGATCAGCGTAAGCGCTTCGGCTCTCCCTTATATCAGCATATTGAGAAGACCTGTTTCATGTCAAATACTCCTTTTTTGAGTGAAGTTTCTAAACGTAGAACCTTCGCTATTATTTCGCACCCGGATGCGGGTAAAACCACCATTACTGAAAAAGTTCTGCTATTCGGGAATGCCATTCAAAAAGCGGGAACGGTAAAAGGGCGCGGCTCTAACCAGCATGCTAAATCAGATTGGATGGAAATGGAAAAAGAGCGTGGTATTTCGGTCACGACCTCTGTGATGCAATTTCCTTACAATCATTGTTTGGTTAACTTGCTCGATACTCCAGGGCACGAAGACTTCTCGGAAGATACTTACCGCACATTGACGGCGGTTGACTCGTGCTTAATGGTGATTGATGCAGCAAAAGGTGTTGAAGATCGTACTCGTAAGCTGATGGAAGTGACTCGCTTACGTGATACACCGATTGTAACCTTCATGAACAAATTGGACCGTGAGATCCGCGACCCAATGGAATTGCTTGATGAAGTGGAGAATGAGCTGAAGATTGCCTGCGCCCCGATTTCATGGCCAGTGGGTTGTGGTAAAGAGTTTAAAGGCGTGTACCACATTCACCGTGATGAGACAATTCTGTACGCGACCGGCCAAGGCCACACTATTCAAGAAGAGCGAATTGTTAAGGGCCTCAACAACCCTGATCTGGATAAGGCCGTGGGTGATGACCTTGCCGCTCAGCTGCGTGATGAGCTTGAATTGGTATTGGGTGCTTCTCATGAATTTGATCAAGAGCTGTTTTTAAAAGGTGAGTTGACCCCTGTTTTCTTCGGAACGGCATTAGGTAACTTTGGTGTGGACCATATGCTGCATGGTTTAACTGAGTGGGCTCCGGCGCCGATGCCACGTCAAGCTAATGAGCGTATTGTTGAAGCCACGGAAGAGAAATTCTCAGGCTTTGTGTTTAAAATCCAAGCGAACATGGATCCTAAACACCGCGATCGTATTGCGTTTATGCGTATTGTGTCGGGTACTTATACCCAAGGCATGAAAATGAACCATGTGCGTATTGGTAAGCAAGTGAGTATTTCTGATGCGGTTACCTTTATGGCGGGCGATCGCTCTCGTGCTGAAAATGCTTATGCTGGCGATATTATCGGTTTGCATAACCATGGAACGATTCAGATTGGTGATACCTTTACTCAAGGTGAATCGTTGAAATTCTCAGGTATTCCTAACTTTGCTCCTGAGCTGTTCCGTCGTATTCGCTTGCGCGATCCACTGAAGCAGAAGCAACTGCTTAAAGGTTTAGTGCAGTTGTCGGAAGAGGGAGCGGTTCAAGTCTTCCGCCCACTACAAAATAACGATTTGATTGTGGGTGCAGTGGGTGTGCTGCAGTTTGATGTGGTGGTGTCTCGTTTAAAATCTGAATACAACGTCGAGGCGATTTACGAAGGTGTTAACGTTGCAACAGCACGTTGGATTGAGTGCGCAGATGATAAAAAATTCGAAGAGTTTAAGCGCAAAAACCAAAGTAACATCGCACTGGATGGTGGGGATAACCTGACTTACATCGCGCCGACTATGGTCAATTTGAATCTGGCCAAAGAGCGTTTTCCTGAAGTGGAGTTCCGTGCCACACGCGAACATTAAAACTTGGTGATTTTGAAGAGAGTGACACTCTCTTCAAACGTTAAAGATAAAAAATGCCGATATTTCAGTATCGGCATTTTTTTATAGGTGGTATTGGAACACTATTTTTTCTTTTTGTTCGCTTTCTTCTTCTTCGAAACCACTTTGACTTTTTTGTCATCGGTTTTCTTTTTCTTTTTGAATACCGGCTTTTTGTGCTGCGGGCGCATATCTTTAATGAAGCGCTCTTTGATCTCCTCGTCGACATAACGCGCGACGCGGTCCATCATCACTTGATCATGGGCTTCAACCAAAGAGATCGCATTGCCTTTTTTTCCAGCACGAGCCGTACGACCTATGCGGTGTAAGTACACATCCGCTGAGCGTGGCATATCAAAGTTGATCACGTGACTTACGTCAGGTAAGTCAATACCGCGAGCGGCCACGTCGGTTGCCAGTAGTACGTTGACTGCGCCTTCACGGAATCGCGTAATGGCGTTATTGCGACGATCTTGTGGCATTTCGCCTTGAATCCAAGCACAAGGAATTTGCGCTTTTTCTAGCTCTGTACGCAAATCAGCTAAGCGCTCACGAGTTTTGATAAACACGATAGAACGTTCGGCTTGCTCGGTGAGGATTTTCTTCAATAGCTCAACTTTGTGCACCATGGTATCGGCGCGGTGATACCATTGAGTGATTTTTTTGCGTTCACGACGAGAAGGATCGGCATTGATTGTTGCTGGTTCTTTTAAGAGATCGGCAGTAAAACCTTCCACACCATGACCTTCCAGTGTTGCAGAGAAGAGCAAGGTCTGTTTACGCCAGCGACATTCCGCAGCGAGACGATCGACGATTGGGCCAAAGCCCATGTCCAGCATGCGGTCAGCTTCATCCAAAATAAGCCATTCAATCGCACGACAATCAAAACGCTCGCCTTCAATGTATTCCATCAAGCGACCAGGCGTTGCCACCACAATATCTTGCGTTTTGGCTAAGATGTCGGCGTGCTCTTGATATTGTACGCCGCCAGTGATGGTGACGATATTGAGGCGAGTATTCTTCGCCAGTTCACGAGCTTGATCCGCCACTTGCATCGCCAATTCACGAGTTGGGGTCAGAATCAAGACGCGTGCAGGGCCGGCTCGCTTGCGCGGAAAATCTAAAAGATATTGTAGCGCGGGTAAAACAAATGCAGCGGTTTTACCGGTTCCCGTCGGCGCAGAGGCAAGAATATCTCGACCATCTAGGGCTTGTGGGATCGCTTCAGCTTGAACTTGGGTGGGACGTTCAAAGCCCATATCTTCAATGGCCGCAATGATGCAAGGGTCAAGATCGAGGTCAGCAAAGGTTTTGATCACAGTGAGTACTCCACAAGCCGTTAGGCTTATTTGGCTATAAAATTAAGGTCGAACATTATAGGGGGATTGGTGATTAGGATCACATGTTATTTCTACATCTTGAGATAAAAATCTTGAGTTAGGGCGATAAAGGCTTCGCTATAACCGCTTGATGAGTGAATGACCAATGATGAATCAATCACAGAAGCCGAGGCTAAACTTAGTTCAATCAATAGCCGATGAGCGGGTTTGTGTGCTACGGGTTGTACAGTGCAGCGCCGCTTAAGCTGCCAGCCGAGTGTGAGTGCTTGCTCGATAAATTGTTCCCCTTCATACACGGGCAAAATAAAACAAGCTTGCCCCTCATCGTTGAGAAGACTTTTTGCTCTGACTAATAAAGCGTGATGAGCAAGTTGATTGGTGTGCCTAGCAGTAGCTCGCTGGGGATCATGAGACAGTTCACCACTGTTGAAATAGGGTGGGTTACAAATAATTGCATCAAAGGACGGCGTAAAAGAGGTGTCTAAAATATCACCTTGTAAAACCTGTATGCGTTGCCCCCATGAAGAAGCATTACTGTTGTATTGGGCCGCTTCAAAGGCAAAGGCATCGATATCGACGGCCGTAATTTGTGCATCGCTAAAACGTTGCGCGCACATTAATGCTAATAACCCGGTACCAGTGCCAATATCGAGAATGGTTTTGGGATGGTGCGTGAAAGCCCACGCGCCTAATAGAACCCCATCGGTACTGACAGGCATTCCCGCTTGTCCACCGTCAATGGAAAATTGTTTAAATTTGAAACGCTTATTTTTGGGCGTGTGACTTTTCATCATTATTTCAAAATATAGCTCTAATTAAGTGATAACCACTATTGTTATCTATTTGTTCGGATTATTCTTCTATCTGTTATGAGAGTGTATGAGAAAATGATCAACACATCATTCTTTCTATTTTTTAACATTTAGAGTTTTAAACTGGTTTTTCACCGATATTATAAATTAATGTAGCGTTTTTTGCTTTGCCCTTGCGAAGTCTTGAGTGTTTCGTCATTATTCGCCCTTAATTTTTAGATTTAGATGCGGTTTCAACCTCATCAACAATGCATACACAACATTTATCAAATAATAATTAAGGGTTATCTGTGAAGCAGACGTTAAAACTAACAGATATTATCGCGGTCGGCTTTATGCTTTTCGCGTTTTTCTTGGGTGCTGGTAACATCATCTTTCCGCCAATCGCTGGCCAACTTGCTGGAGAGCATTTACTACCAGCCATGACTGGCTTCCTTATTACCGCTGTCGGTTTACCATTGATGACGATTATTGCGATTGCTGTCGCGGGTGGTTCTTGGGAGCATTTAACCAAAGATTTGCCTAAACAAGCTGCAACTATCATGGCAGTGATGATCTTTATCATCATTGGTCCTGCCTTTGCAGCACCGCGTACCGGCCTTGTGGCGTATGAAATGGCAGTGAAACCATTTTTCATTGATGCGCAACAATCGCATTTGACACTATTTTCGATTCTCTTTTTTGTGATTGCGATGTTTTTTGCCTGGTCTCAAGGTCGGCTAATTGACATCATTGGTAAAGTGCTAACTCCTGCTCTATTTGTTGGATTAATTATTTTAGCCGTTGCGGTTTTTGTTGACCCGCAAGGTGAGATGGTGACTGCACAAGGCGAATACCTGACTCAGCCGTTGACGAAAGGTTTCCTTGAAGGCTACAACACCATGGATACGTTTGGCGCACTGATGTTTGGGATGTTAATTGTCGATGCACTGCGTAGCAAAGGCATTACTGAGCGCGCGGCAACCACAAAGTATTTAATCAGCGCGGCGTGTATTGCGGCGGTTGGTTTAGCTTTTGTCTATATTTCACTGTTTTATCTTGGTGCGACAAGCTCTGTGGTCGCTTTTGGTGCAGAAAATGGCGGTGCGGTGCTTAGCCAATATGTGCAAGCGCTGTTTGGCCCTTATGGGCAGATCGTGCTTTCTGTCATCGTGCTACTAGCCTGCCTAACCACGGCAATTGGTTTGATTTCAGCATGTTCAGATTACTTTTGCACATTGACTCCAATTGCGTATAAATCTTGGGTGATCATTATTGGTGTTGCTTGCGCTATCGTGGCAAACGTTGGTTTATCACAATTGATCACGCTTTCTATCCCCGCACTGTATGCGCTTTATCCAGTCGCGATTGCCTTGATTATGTTGACCTTCTTGAGAGGGAAACTACCAAACCCAGCAGTGGCATACCGTGTAGTGCTACTTGTCTCTTTTCTTTTTGCGTTGATCGACGCGGCAAAAGTGGCTGGCGTTGATGTGTCTGCGTTCAATATGCTGCCACTGTTTGAGGTCGGCATGGGGTGGTTGCTTCCGACACTTGCTGCGATGATTTGCATGTTCTTTATTGCAACTACCGTTCAACAAAGTGTGGTTAAAGAAGCGGCATAATCGCGTTTTTACCCGTAAGCATTAAAGAGGCTGAACACGATTGTTCAGCCTCTTTTTTTAGGCGTGCGCCAGCTTTTATTCCAAGAGATCAAACGAATTTTTCCTGTATCTTCGTCACATTTTTAAGTAGAATTCTTCGGTTAAATTCTACTCATAAATGTTGAGCAAACATGTTTGAAATCAATCCTATTAAAAACCGTCTTCAGGATGTGTCAGAGCGCACAAATATCCTGAGGGGGTATCTTTGACTACGACGCTAAGAAAGAGCGTTTAGAAGAAGTGAATGCAGAACTCGAGCAACCCAACGTCTGGAACGAACCTGAGCGTGCACAAGCGCTAGGTAAAGAACGCGCTTCGCTCGAAGCCATTGTCGATACCATTGATCAGTTAGATCAAGGTGTGGATGATGTGGAAGGGCTACTGGAACTGGCTATTGAAGCAGAAGACCAAGAAACCTTCGATGAAATTGGCCCTGAACTGGATGAGCTGGAAACTAAGCTTGAACAGCTTGAGTTTCGCCGTATGTTCTCTGGCGATCACGATTCTTCAGATTGCTATATTGATCTGCAGTCTGGTTCGGGCGGCACCGAGGCTCAAGACTGGACATCAATCCTGCTACGCATGTATTTACGTTGGGCAGAAGCGAAAGGCTTTAAGACTGAAGTGATTGAAGTGTCTGAAGGTGATGTTGCTGGCCTAAAAGGCGCAACCGTGCGAATTATCGGTGATTACGCTTATGGCTGGTTACGCACCGAAACTGGCGTACACCGCTTGGTTCGTAAATCCCCATTTGATTCGAGTGGCCGCCGCCATACCTCTTTTGCCTCTGCGTTTATCTATCCTGAGATTGATGAAAATATTGCTATCGACATCAACCCAGCCGATCTTCGTATCGATGTTTATCGCGCTTCGGGAGCGGGTGGTCAGCACGTTAACACCACCGAATCGGCGGTGCGTATTACGCACATTCCAACCAATACCGTTGTTCAATGCCAAAACGATCGTTCGCAGCATAAAAACAAAGACCAAGCGATGAAACAATTGCGTGCAAAACTGTTTGAACTTGAGTTACAAAAGCAGAATGCAGAAAAGCAAGCCAATGAAGATGCGAAATCTGACATTGGCTGGGGAAGCCAAATCCGATCTTATGTATTGGATGACTCCCGAATCAAAGACTTACGCACTGGCGTTGAAAACCGCAATACCCAAGCGGTATTAGATGGTGATTTAGACAAATTTATTGAAGCAAGCCTGAAATCAGGCCTTTAATGCTTTTTTACCGACATATAAGGTACATGTAAAATGACTGATGCTGTTCAAAACGAAATGAATCAAGAGCAAATTGCGCAAGAAGAGAACAAACTCATCGCAGAGCGTCGCAGCAAGCTGGATCACATCCGTAAGAGCTGTAAAGCGAATGGCCACCCAAATGACTTTCGTCGTGACAGCCTTGCGGGCGATCTTCAACAGCAATTCGGTGAAAAGAGCAAAGAAGAGTTAGAAGCCTTAAACCATGTTGTGGCGATTGCGGGTCGTATCATGGCGAAACGTGGCCCTTTCCTTGTTATTCAAGAAACCTCTGGTCGTATTCAAGCTTATGCTTCAAAAGAGGTTCAAACTGAGCTGAAGGAAAAATACCAAGGTCTAGACATTGGTGACATCATCGGCGTGAAAGGTGCGTTGCACAAATCTGGCAAAGGCGATCTCTACGTTAATATGGAAGAGTACGAATTGCTGACAAAGGCACTTCGTCCATTACCAGAGAAGTTCCACGGTTTGACTGACCAAGAGATGCGCTACCGCCAACGTTATGTGGATTTGATTGTTAATGAAAGTTCACGTAATGCGTTCATTGTTCGCTCTAAAGTAATGACTGCAATTCGTAACTTCATGATCTCAAAACAGTTCATGGAAGTAGAAACGCCAATGATGCATGTGATCCCTGGCGGTGCTAGTGCGCGTCCATTCATCACTCATCACAATGCGCTCGACATGCCAATGTACTTGCGTATCGCACCTGAGCTTTACCTTAAGCGTTTAGTTGTGGGTGGCTTTGATCGCGTGTTTGAAATCAACCGTAACTTCCGTAACGAAGGTCTTTCTCCTCGCCATAACCCTGAATTTACTATGATGGAATTCTATATGGCGTACGCAGATTACAATGATCTGATGGACTTTACTGAGGAGTTATTGAGTTCAGTTGCACTTGAAGTTTTGGGTTCAACGTCAATGCCTTATGGTGATGAAACGGTAGAATTTGGTGGTCAATATGCTCGCATGAGTATGTTTGAAGCCATCAAACACTACAACCCAGAGCACGCTCAAATCCAAGCGTTAACTGAACAGGATCTGCAAAACCGTGAGCTCATGGTATCTATCGCGAAATCGGTTCATGTAGACGTTGAACCTTTCTGGACTTGCGGCCAACTGCTTGAAGAGATCTTCGGTGAAACGGCCGAACCTAAGTTGATGCAACCGACCTTCATCACTGGATACCCTGCGGATATTTCACCATTGGCGCGTCGTAGCGATAACAACCCATTCTTCACCGACCGTTTTGAGTTCTTCATCGGTGGTCGTGAAGTCGCCAATGGCTTCTCTGAGCTTAATGATGCTCAAGATCAAGACGAGCGCTTCTTAGCGCAAGTGAATGCCAAAGATGCTGGCGACGATGAAGCTATGTTCTACGATGCTGATTATGTTGTTGCGTTAGAGCACGGTCTCCCACCAACGGCGGGTCAAGGCATTGGTATTGACCGTTTGGTGATGTTACTCACCAACACCCATACGATTCGTGACGTTATCCTATTCCCTGCGATGCGCCCACAGCAGTAATTGCTACTTTCGTTCCGATAAACCGCCTAAATAGGCGGTTTTTTTTTGCATTAGTTTGAAAAATTTTGTTCACTAGCGTGGACTAACAGACAACAATTTCGAAAGGATTATGAAATAGTTCCCTATATTAAATGGCAAAGCGCTTATTTGTTGTCTAGTCTTATGATTGAGACAGACTACAGCGCCAAGTCTCGTTAATGTAACAGCCGTTTAATGTGCCAAAAGTAGCACTGCATATAAATTTAAAGATAAGGAATAATAGATGGGCACTCAATTCCGAATGGATTCTGTCCCTGGTTCGCTTGTCGTCGTTGGTGGGACATACGAGCCTTGGTTATCTGTACTTGAACAGGTTGGTTGGCGTTGTACACAATGCGCAGATTTACGTAAAGCGGATGCCTTGTTTGCAGAAACAGGCCCATGCATTGGTATTGTTGATTTGAGCCATGATGAATTCAGCCTCAATGGCATTGCCAATTTGGTCAGCAACCATAAACAAGTACGTTGGTTGGCGTTCATTCGCGAATCACAGTTGAGCTCGGATACGATTTGCCAATTCATTGTTAACTTTTGTATCGACTTTTTTACGGCGCCGATTCCCGATGCGCAGCTACTGAGCACCATTGGACACCAACTTGGAATGCTTAAGTTAGAGAAAAAAGTATGGCCACATTATGGAGCAACAGGGGATATTGGTTTAATTGGTGAGTCCACTCCCATGAAGCGCTTGCGTGATCAGATCAAACGCATCGGCCCTACAGATGTCAGTATCCTCATTTATGGGGAAAATGGAACGGGCAAAGAGACGGTCGCGAGAGCGGTACACAAAACCTCGTCTCGCGCACAAAAACCTTTTATTTCAGTGAATTGCCGAGCTTTATCGGAGAGCCGCTTTGAATGTGAGCTGTTCGGTATTGGTTGTGAAGACTCATCTCAAACTTCATTATTGGAGCGGGCTGATGGTGGGACGATCCTACTCAAAGATATTCTCACGCTACCTAAAAGCCAACAAGCGAACCTCTTGCGTTTCCTGCAAGAAGGAACGATAGAAACTTCAATGGGTGTCAAAGAGGTGGATGTGCGTATTTTAGCCGCCAACTCTTCCGATATTGAAAAAGCGCTGATTGATGGCAATTTTAACGAAGAGCTGTACCACTATATCAACGTATTGCGTATTAATGTCCCGAGCTTAAAAGAGCGGGCGGGTGATATTGCTTTACTGGCACGACACTTCTTGCAGGAGTATTCAAAAGAGTTTAACGCGCAGGCGCGCAGTTTTACTGAAGAAGCGGCGCGCTCATTGGCTCGTTATCACTGGCCGGGTAACGTTCGTGAGCTGATGAATCAGATCAAACGTGTGGTGCTGATGTCCGATTCAGTCATGTTGGATGAATTGCAACTCGACTTACCAAAACGCAGTGATGGTAAGCGCAGCCTAAAAAGCATTCGTGAGCGTTCAGAGCGAGATGCGCTATTACTGGTTCTAGAATCCAACTCAGGGCAAGTATCAATGGCCGCCAAAGAGCTAGGTGTATCTAGAGCTACTATGTATCGCTTGCTTAATAAGCATAACTTAATCACTGAAAATACCTATTAACTTGATGATTATTCAAGTAAAAATGGCCACATTTAATCCATGTGGCCATTTTTTATAATCATATCTTTTGCGAATAAGTTATTCTCTAGCTGAATGTGTCACTTATTTGCTGTCATCGGCTTTCATTTTAGGTTAATGCATTGTTTTTTAATTGTTTGAAAATTAAGAGTTGAATAATCACCTCAGTTGCATAGAATTTAACCGTGAGCCGTGCTCACACACTCATTTCACTTTGGATTAACTATTTGCTTGGAGGCGCAACATGAATCATTTCGTTTTTGTTCATACTGTTCGCGTTTCTATCGATCTTACTGCGCCTAAATCGTCTCTTACTACAGACGCCTGTCGTATGTTTGATGATAAAAAAGGCACCGATTTTTAGTTAATCCGTAACCTTGAGATAGGCTGCGGAAAATGGCAGCTTATCAAAGTGTTGATCCACCTTGTTTGCCCCCATTTTTCCAGCCGTCAACGTTTAGTTTACTACTGGAGAATACTCATGCGTCATTCAATTTATTTACAACTTGCTACTTTACTGGTCCGTGCTGATTTACGCCGTGAAGAGCGTCAATGGCAACGAAATGTTCGCCGTCATGCTTTTGATCTGCCTTTTAATAGCCAACACTTGCTTAAAGATATTGGCTTAGAAAGTGATGGACGCGCTATTGGCGTTTCAGTCCCTGACTCAACTAAAGCTGAACGTCATATTCGTCATCTTCGCCGTGTGTTAAGTATGCGAATAACAACGTAAAACGAGGGGCTAGTGGCTTCGCTAGCCCCGAAGATATCTACGGACAAGGGTTGGAGTAAGTCGTCCCAATCTCTTGAATTTTAAGAAGCAATTCATTACTGAGTACGACATCTAAACTATCGATATTTGTTTTCAACTGCTCTAGGTTTGTCGCGCCAATGATATTGGATGCGACAAACGGACGTTGATTGACAAACGCCAATGCCATCTGTGCTGGATCAAGGCCATACTGGTTAGCAAGCTCAACATAAGCGTGAGTGGCTTGTACACCTTGCGCCGTAAAATAGCGAGAAAAGCGTTCAAATAGGCTGCACCGAGCACCGTCAGGTCTTGCGCCATTTAAATATTTACCACTCAAGCAACCAAACGCCAGTGGCGAGTAAGCCAGCAGTTGGACACCTTCGAAGTGGCTAATCTCAGATAAGCCAATTTCAAAGCTGCGATTCAGTAAATTATAAGGGTTTTGGATAGAGACAATTCTTGCTAGATCGTGTTTTTCTGCCAATTTTAGCAACGTCATTACGCCCCACGGGGTATCATTTGACACACCGATGTAACGCACTTTTCCAGCCTTGACGAGATCATTAAGCGCTTCGAGCGTTTCGATTAAAGTGACTTCTTCTTGCTGATCAGGATAAGGGTAGTTAAGTTGGCCGAACATGTTCGTTTGGCGTTGAGGCCAATGTAATTGATACAAATCGACATAGTCTGTTTTTAAGCGTCTTAAACTATCATCAATCGCTAAATGAATGTTGCGTCTATCGAGTGACATCTTTTCGCGGATGTGAGGCACGTTACGCGGGCCTGCCACTTTAGTCGCTAACACCACTTTTTCACGTTTACCTGATTTTTCTAACCAGTTGCCAATATAGCTTTCGGTCAGACCTTGGGTTTTACCGTTGGGGGGAACTGGGTACATTTCCGCAGTATCGATGAAATTCACACCTTGGTCTAAGGCGTAATCGAGCTGCTCAAAGGCTTGTTGTTGGCTATTTTGTTCACCAAAAGTCATGGTACCTAAGCAGATCTTGCTCACTTCCAGTGTGGAATGAGGCAGTTTGGTGTATTGCATATTCCTTCCTTGATGCTCTCGCTGGTGGAGTGTGTGACGTTTTTACTATAAGCGAAGATGGCAGTGAAACGGAAACGAATTGTGCTGTGAAAGATCAAACGGTTACGTTTTTCATGAGCAATAACGAGCACTTTTAAATAAAGTGTTGCTCAAGAATGCTCGCGGTAAATTGAGTTCGAAGATAAAAGCCTCGTGGCAGGGTTTTGATAGGTTTACCATTAGCACCGTAGGCTTCGGTTAATGCTCGCCCGTTTGCCGCTTTTGGCCTGAGCTGTAATACTTCACCGTGCTTAGCGGTGATCTGCTCAACTTTGCCAAGAACGATGAACTCCATCAGTTCTTCCCAATCATTTTTTAGCTGCTGTTCTTGTGCAGGAGAAGGGCTCCATAGCAATGGCGAGCCGACATGGCGCTGGGCTAGGGGGATCTCTCGCTCACCCTCTATTGGGATCCACAGTACTCGAGAGAGTTTATTTCGCACGTGGCTTTGCTCCCATGTTAAACCATGAACACCGGTGAGTGGGGCCACACACACAAACGTTGTTTCGAGCGGTTTTCCAGTGTAACTGATTGGAATACTTTTGAGCTCGATACCTAATTGCTCGAAATCTTGCTGAGGTTTGCTGCCTGCTGTTGCACCCAAATGCCACTCTAATAGCTGACCGACCCATCCTTTATCTTTTTTTAAGTCAGGGGGTACGGTCATCTTGGCTTCTTCGGCCAGTTGACTAAAGCTTAAGCCTGCAATGTCTTGGGCTCTAAGCATTAATTCATGTTCAGTTTTAGGTGCAGGTTTCATGATACTTTGAATGATAAAAACGCGATTGTAGCAAATTCTTATACACAATGTGCTGTCGTTTCTTTTGCTTAAAAGATCATCGCAATCCAAGTTATCCACAGGTTGATCGGAAAAATATTCCATTTTTGTTTATCTGTATGCATTTACAGGGTTTTGCTTGAGAGAGTGGGCCTCTTAATCAGTAAATCTTATTTCTACTAGAGTGGGGGTGTGGATAACGAGCTAATTGGTGGATCTTTGAGCATGTTGTGAAAGGATCAATTTTTTGTTAATCGCAACATAATTTTAATAATGGAAAATCCAATTAATTAATTGTTTTTTATGTATTTAATTTATTATTATCTTTTTTTTATTGGCCCGTATTTTTTTGCTTTTTGGGGAAGTAAGTCGCTATCTAGAGATTCTTCACATAGTTACTCACAGAAAAGGTGAATAAATGTGGCTGGTGTCGCATTATTTTGTTGATAACTTTAAATTTGATGAAAAGTTATCCAATTAATGATTAGGAACACATAAATCTCGTGTTAATCACACTAGTAAGTTTGCTCCTATTGGGGATATGTGGAAAAATCAAAGCAATTAAGATTTTACTAGAGGTTGGCCAGTGATCGATGGCGATGGTTACCGACTCAATGTTGGTATTGTGATTTGTAACAACCATGGTCAGGTATTCTGGGCGAAACGATACGGACAACACTCTTGGCAGTTTCCACAAGGTGGAATTGACGACGATGAAACTCCTGAACAAGCGATGTTTAGAGAGCTTTACGAAGAGGTTGGGCTTACAAAGAAAGATGTGAAAATCATAGCAACAAGCCGTCATTGGTTAAGATATAAATTACCAAAACGGCTCGTTCGTTGGGATTCTCAACCTGTCTGTATTGGGCAAAAACAGAAATGGTTTCTTCTGCGCTTAGAGTGTGATGAATCAAGAATCAACATGCAGCGCGGCAGTACCCCTGAATTTGATGGTTGGCGTTGGGTCAGTTATTGGTATCCAGTGAGGCAAGTAGTCTCTTTCAAGCGAGATGTTTATCGTCGCGCGATGAAAGAGTTTGCATCATTCGCGATGCCATTTAAAGAACGTAATAACAAAGGTAAGCGCAAAAATAAAAGAGGATAGACATGCTCTCTCAGCTAAGGGAAATAGTTGAACAAGTATCCAAGGTAGAAGATGTACACCAAGCCTTGGATATTTTGGTTAAGCAAACGTGCAATGCGATGAGTACCGAGTGTTGCACTGTCTATCTTGCTAACGAAGAAAAACATCGTCTAGAACTGATGGCAACGCAAGGCTTAAAGTTCAAAGGCGACAAAATCCACATCGGTTTTGACGAAGGTTTAGTGGGCTTAGTGAAACGTTCAGCTGAGCCAATCAACATTGCTGAAGCGTCGAAACATCCTAATTTTAAATACTTCAAACAGCTTGGCGAAGAGGTGTATCAAAGCTTTCTTGGTACGCCGATTATTCATCGCAAGCGAGTATTGGGTGTCTTGGTCGTGCAGCAAAAAACACCTCGCTTATTTAGTGAGATGGAAGAGTCTTTTATTGTCACTCTGGCGGCGCAAGTGGCCGTGATTATTGCTCATGCTCAAACACAAGGGCAGTGGCTGCTTTCGAAAAAGCAGTTATCCACCAGTGGCATTGCTGCGTCATCTGGCATCGCGATTGGTGAGTTTTGGTGGGATGACACCCAGCCTCAACTGTCTGATGTTTACCCCGCCTCAACGCTCGATATTGAACGAGAACAAGAGTGGCTAGTGCTGGCGGTAGAAAGCGCCTTGAACGATTTTCGTCGTTTAAGAAAAAAACTCGATAGTGATATTAATAAAGATGCGTTAGCCATCTTCGATCTCTTTACTCATCTACTCAATGATCCGATGCTACGCAACGATCTGAAAAGCCAAATCCAAAAAGGCGATCGTGCAGATTGGGCATTACGGCAGGTTGTGGAGAGTTATTCCAACCGTTTTGCGAAGATGTCAGATGTTTACTTACGTGAGCGTGCACAGGATATTCGTGAGCTAGGTCAGCGACTGCTATTTTTTTTGCACAACACTGAGCATGATCAGCAGCAACTTGATAAACCGATTATTTTGGTGGTACGCGAACTTACTGCTTCAATTCTCGCCGCTATTCCTAAAGATAAATTACTGGCGGTGGTCTCTTTAGAAGGGGCTGCCAATTCCCACGCAGCAATATTGTCACGGGCGCTGGGCATTCCCGCAGTGATGGGGATTTCACTTAATCTCAAGGAGATCAACGGTAAGAAGGGCATTGTCGATGGTTATAGCGGCAAGGTTTTTATCTCACCAAATAGACAAATTCTGGCGGAATATCGCGCTTTAGCTTATGAAGAAAGCGAACTTTCTCAAATGGTTAATGAAACCATTGCAGAAGCTCCTTTTACGCAAGATGGCACACGTATTGAAGTGATGCTCAATGCTGGATTAAGTGCGGATACCAACATCGCAATTAACCAAGGGGTTGATGGTGTCGGGCTGTATCGAACCGAAATTTCCTTTTTGCTGCAACATCGCTTTCCATCAGAAGAAGAACAAGTGCAGCAGTATCGCAGCGTTTTGAACGCTTATCCTGATAAACGGGTGGTGATGAGAACGTTAGACATTGGTGGCGATAAAGCACTGCCTTATCTACCCATTGAAGAAGACAATCCCTTTCTTGGCTGGCGAGGCATTCGTTTTACGCTCGATCATCCCGATATCTTTTTGATTCAACTGCGGGCGATGATGCGTGCCAGCGGCGATAACCAAAATCTCAGCATTTTATTGCCAATGATTTCAGGAACGAAAGAGTTGGACGACGCAATGCGGTTGATTGAGCAAGCGTATCGAGAAGTTTCTAGCGTTGATGATCGGATCATAATGCCCAAGATTGGCATTATGATTGAAGTACCATCGATGATTTATCTTCTACCATTGATTGCGAGCAAAGTGGACTTTGTTTCGGTTGGAACCAACGATTTAACCCAATATTTGTTGGCCGTTGATCGGAACAATGCACATGTTGCTGATGTCTATGACTCCATGCATCCAGCGGTGGTAATGGCGCTTAAACAGATTTTAGAGACTTGCCAGTCTCATCGTATACCTGTTTGTGTGTGTGGTGAGTTGGCCGGAGACCCTATCGGTTCACTGTTATTAATTGGTTTGGGTTATCGCATGCTAAGTATGAATACCTCCAACGTAGCCAAGGTCAAATATTTAGTGAGGCACTCTCAATTAGGACAGTTACGGCAACTTGCTGACAAAGCGTTGATGCAACCTTACGGCAACGACATTTATAATATGATGCACTCATACTTTGAAGATAAAGGCTTTGCTGGCTTTATCCGCGCAGGCAAAAAATAGGAACCAATGTGAATTTTGAGTTGATGGTGTTGCTGGTGTTATTGGGCTCAGTCGTTGGTTTTATGGCTGGTTTGCTGGGCATTGGTGGTGGTTTAATTGTGGTTCCGGCGTTGCTTCTTTTGCTTCCCAAGGCAGGTATTTCCCCCGAACTTAGTATGCATTTAGCGTTAGCGACATCGCTAGCGACCATCATTGTTACTTCGGCTTCTTCGGCATTAAATCACCTTAAATTGGGTAATGTGGATATGTTTGTCGTCAAGTGGCTCATGCCCGGTGTTATCGTCGGTGGGTTTGTTGGCTCAATGATCGCAGACGTGATCCCGACTCAATATCTACCGAAAGTATTTGGCGTGATTGTTTTTTGCTTGGCGATTCAAATGTTTTTATCGATAAAAGCGCAAATACAAAGAACGATGCCCGGTGCGTGGGTGACCATGCTATGTGGCAGTGGTATTGGTATTGTCTCTAGTTTAGCGGGAATTGGTGGCGGTTCGCTCTCCGTTCCTTTTTTGAATCGTCATGGCGTTGAAATGCGTAAAGCCGTCGGTTCTTCTTCTGTCTGTGGGTGTGTGATCGCAATCTCTGGCATGATTGGTTTTATTTTGCACGGTTATCAAGTGGAGAATTTACCACCTTACAGCATTGGCTATGTCTATTTACCTGCGTTAGTCGCCATTGCTTCGACCTCAATTCTCACTACTCGATTAGGAGCGCGTTACGCGACTCAGTTACCGACGGCGGTATTGAAAAAAATATTCTCCGTTTTTCTGATGGTTATAGCGGCAACTATGCTGTTTTAATCACTTATTATCTTCACCTCATTTTTAGTAAGAGAACACGTTTATGTCTCAGGGTTTTATACAGTTCCCAAATATTGATCCCGTGCTGATTGCGATTGGCCCTATATCCATTCGCTGGTACGGCTTAATGTATTTAGTTGGTTTTGTTTTTGCGATGTGGCTTGCCAATCGAAGAGCGGACAAACCAAATAGTGGCTGGACTCGTGAGCAAGTCTCGGATTTGCTGTTTGCTGGATTTTTAGGGGTGGTCATTGGTGGTCGTGTCGGTTATGTGTTGTTTTACAATTTTGATCTGTTTCTCCAAGACCCGCTCTATCTCTTTAAAGTGTGGACAGGCGGGATGTCTTTCCATGGTGGTCTACTTGGCGTGATCAGCGCAATGTTTTGGTATGCACGGAAAAATAACCGAACGTTTTTTGGTGTCGCCGATTTTGTGGCTCCTTTGGTTCCATTTGGTTTAGGCATGGGACGATTAGGCAACTTCATGAACAGTGAATTGTGGGGGCGAGTAACCGATGTTCCATGGGCGATCATTTTTCCAAACGGCGGGCCTTTGCCTCGCCATCCATCACAGCTTTATGAGTTTTTCTTAGAAGGGATTGTGCTGTTTATTATATTGAACCTGTTTATCCGCAAAAATCGGCCAATTGGTTCAGTCTCAGGGCTATTTTTGATAGGCTACGGAACATTCCGTTTCCTTGTCGAATATGTTCGTGAACCTGATGCACAATTAGGATTGTTCGCTGGATTTATCTCCATGGGGCAAATCCTGTCGCTACCGATGATCATTGTCGGTGCACTGATGATGGTATGGGCGTACAAGGTTAACCATAAAGTGACTCAATAGTGTTAAGGATAGTTTGTGAAACAGTATCTTGAACTTTGTCAGCGAATTGTTGATGAGGGCGTTTGGATCGAAAATGAACGTACAGCCAAACGCTGCCTAACGGTGGTTAACGCTGATCTCACCTATGATGTAGGTCAGAATCAATTCCCGTTAGTGACAACGCGTAAAAGCTTCTGGAAAGCCGCAGTTGCTGAGCTACTTGGTTATATTCGTGGCTACGATAATGCAGCCGATTTTCGCGCTTTAGGAACCAAAACGTGGGATGCGAATGCGAATTTAAATGCAGCTTGGCTTAACAATCCATACCGTAAAGGTGAAGATGATATGGGCCGCGTGTACGGCGTTCAAGGACGTGCGTGGGCCAAGGCGGATGGTGGGCAGATTGATCAACTGCGTAAGATTGTTGATGATCTTTCACGTGGCGTTGATGATAGAGGCGAAATCCTAAACTTTTACAACCCAGGTGAGTTTCATATGGGTTGCTTGCGCCCCTGCATGTACAGTCATCACTTTTCGTTGTTGGGCGATACTTTGTATCTCAATAGTACGCAACGCTCGTGTGATGTCCCGCTTGGCTTGAATTTTAATATGGTTCAGGTCTACGTGTTCCTCGCAATTATGGCGCAAATTACCGGCAAAAAAGCCGGCGTGGCCTACCATAAGATCGTCAATGCGCATATCTATGAAGACCAACTGGCGTTGATGAAAGATGTACAACTTAAGCGTGAACCGCTCCCTATGGCGAAGTTTCATATTAACCCGAAAATTAAAACGCTAGAAGATCTTGAAACTTGGGTTACCTTGGATGATTTCTGGATTGAAGGCTACCAATGCCATGATGCCATCCAGTACCCGTTTTCGGTTTAGTTGCTCTCTCGCATTATGAAAAAGTACTGTTTTCTAGTTGTAAAAAATCCCCGAAGCGTTGCTCGGGGATTTTTTTGATCTATTGTGTGGTTTGTTCGTTACTTAAGCCGTTAGTGCCAGTATACCGCCAGGCATAATGATAAAGACCGATAGTAAATAACCCGCAACGACCGCTTTATTCTTTGTTGCCATCTCAGCAATCATTTCTGCGCCTTTGATTGGCAGTTCGCGTAAAAATGGAACCCCATAGATTAGTAGCGTAGCGAGTAAATTAAACGTTAAGTGAACTAAGGCAATTTGCAAGGCAAAAACCGCAAACTCTCCAGAAACCGCAGTAGCAGCGAGTAGGGCGGTAATACAAGTACCAATATTAGCACCTAGAGTGAATGGGTAAATATCGCGTACTTTTAAGACTCCAGATCCGACAAGTGGAACCATTAGGCTAGTCGTCGTTGAGGAAGATTGGACTAATATCGTTACAATGGAGCCTGAAGCAATACCGTGCAGTGGTCCACGACCAATTGCATTTTTTAGTAACTCCTTCGCACGGCCGACCATCAAACTTTTCATTAGTTTACCCATGGCTGTTATCGCGATAAATATGGTAAATATTCCAAGTGAGATTAGAGCGATACCACCAATGGTGTCTCCAAAAATAGAGAGCTGAGATTTTAATCCACTGACAACAGGTTTTGTGAGTGGTCCGATAAAATCAAGCCCTTTCATGCTCATGTCACCGGTAGAAAGTAGCGGTGAAACAAGCCAATGGGAAATTTTCTCTAAAATACCAAACATCATCTCTAACGGTAGGAAAATCAGTACCGCCAAAAGATTAAAGAAGTCGTGAATTGTTGCACTTGCAAAAGCGCGTTTAAATTCGACTTGGCAACGAACGTGTCCAAGGCTAACAAGCGTGTTGGTTACTGTGGTGCCAATATTGGCACCCATGACCATTGGGATCGCCATTTCAACAGGTAATCCGCCAGCCACAAGACCGACAATGATAGAGGTTACGGTGCTTGAAGATTGAATCAATGCTGTGGCGACTAACCCTATCATCAACCCCGCTATTGGGTGTGAGGCAAACTCAAACAGTACCTTAGCTTGATCACCTGTCGCCCATTTAAATCCACTACCTACCATCGCCACTGCAAGTAGCAGTAGGTAGAGCATGAATGCCAAGTTCGCCCAACGCAGCCAACGAGTGGTACTCGCAATGGGTGCAGCAGTAGTTGTCGCTTGGTTCATTTTCTTTTCTCCATTGACCTTTTGAGTGTTGTTCGGTCTGTTGTTGAATCTGAGCGAGATAGTAGAGAATAATTATTTCATTTATATGACAGTGGGTTTCTCATTGATAACTCTGATAAAAACAAGTTTCACGGTGACTTTTAATTCTTTATTTATTGAATTTTCATGATGTTATGCGATTTTAACAACGTGGAGGAGGAGGGCGAGGGACGCTAGTTTTAGATATTTTATGACGAAGTTGTCATTTTTGAACTCTAACTGCTCGGTATTAAGATTAGCTAACGTTCTTAAGTTCGGTTTTTTCGAGTTAATTGCTCATTTGGCTTGGGTTTGTTATAAACAACGACCAGATAAAATGGAGTGTCCCTATCATGTTTCACCTCAACTACAATCATCTTTACTACTTCTGGATGGTATGCAAGCAGGGATCGGTCACTAAAGCTGCAGAAGCACTCTTCTTGACTCCGCAAACCGTCACTGGGCAAATTAAGGCTTTTGAAGAGCGCATGGATGGTAAACTTACTAAGCGTAATGGCCGTAGCATTGAACCGACAGAACTTGGACAACTGGTTTTTAAATATGCTGACCGGATGTTCGGCTTAAGTTATGAGATGCTCGATATTGTCAATTATAGTCAGCGCTCTAACCTGCTGTTTGATGTAGGAGTGGCGGATGCCCTCTCTAAACGGCTTGTCAGTAAAATACTGATGACGACGGTCCCGGCCGATAGCAGTATCCACTTGCGTTGTTTTGAATCGACCCATGAAATGTTGTTAGAGCAACTTTCACAACACAAGTTGGATATGATCCTCTCTGATTATCCCGTCGATTCCAGCCAAAGCCCGGGCCTGTTCAGTAAAAAACTGGGTGAGAGTCACATGAGTTTTTTTTGTTCAGGCAAGGTTGAAAATGTCTCTTTTCCCGCCATTTTAGAGCAGAGAAAGTTGTTGATACCGGGAAGCCGAACCGCGATGGGGCGGAATCTATTGCAATGGTTTGACCGTCAAGGCCTGAAGCCGAATATTCTGGGGGAGTTTGATGATGCGGCACTGATGAAAGCTTTTGCGCGTTATCATCATGATGCAATTTTTTTAGCGCCCTCAATCTATGTGACTGAAGTTGGTGATGATCTTCCTTTGCAACTGATCGGTCAGATTGATGATTTAAAAGAAGAGTACTACGTCATTTTTGCTGAGAGGATGATCCAACATCCGGCAGTGAAAAATGTTTGCGATGCAGATTTTAATAATTTGTTTGTATGATGCTTTCACTACTAACGATAAATAGATTACTATCTCATTATCTAGCAATATTATTAATTATCGCTTGCCAAGTAATACTAATCTAAACTGGTTATACGCCTTCTGATGCTGTTATTGACGCTCTATTGAATGGTTGCAGTCATAAACGGTATAACAATTAAACTACGTAGAAAAGGTACTAACCTTACTTATAAACTCATAACCTGTTGGGTTAAGGAAGATGCAAACTTGTGATGTGTTTGATGTAAGAAGTTGTTCCAAGGGAGCTTATTCATGAACCTACAAGAAATGGAAAAAAATTCCGCTAAAGCAGTGGTGTTGTTAAAGGCTATGGCTAACGAAAGACGCCTACAAATATTGTGTTTATTACACAATCAAGAACTGTCGGTTGGTGAGCTATGTGGGAAATTAGAATTGAGTCAATCGGCACTTTCGCAGCATCTTGCTTGGTTAAGAAGAGATGGGTTAGTGGATACAAGAAAAGAAGCTCAGACGGTTTACTACACACTCAGCAGCCATGAGATCAAGGCGATGATTGAGTTGTTACACGGTTTATACTGCCGCTAGTGTTTTGAAAAATACACAATCCGAAATTATGTTTTAGTAACATAGTTCGGATTTTTTTATATTGAAATTAGAGTAAATACTTTACTTGGCGCTGCAGATATAAAAAAACCGGCCTTAGCCGGTTTTTATTTTCGCGTGGAACCAAGTCTAAATTATAGAGCTTTGATTGCTGCAGCGAAACGAGACTTATGGCGAGCAGCTTTGTTCTTGTGAACAAGACCTTTAGTCGACATACGGTCAAGGATTGGTGTAACTGCAGCAAATGCAGCAGTTGCAGCTTCTTTATCGCCAGCTGCGATAGCTGCGATGGTTTTCTTCATGTAAGTGCGCATCATAGAACGACGGCTAGCATTATGCTGACGACGTTTCTCAGCTTGGATAGCGCGCTTCTTAGCAGATTTACTATTTGCCAAGGGTCTAACTCCCAAAAACTTAGTTCGGTGACAATTTAAGGGCGGGGAATATCCCTTATTTGCTCTCAATTGTCAAATGATTTGTGCAAAAACCGTTCTAGGCCAAACAAATTTTGGTATAGGAAGGTCATCGCGGTTAAGATGCGGGGATTCTAACAGTATTTTTTTTCCAATGCTAATACTTATCTGATCTCGCACTGACATTCCTTATGTGTTGCTGTGGATAATGACGTTTTGGCTTGTTTTTCGAGGTAATAGTGAGCAAACGCCTACTCAAATCTGGCTTGATTGTCAGTGCTATGACGTTGATTTCTCGTGTGTTGGGCCTAGTTCGTGACGTAGTTGTTGCGAATTTGATGGGGGCAGGTGCGAGTGCCGATGTTTTTTTCTTTGCTAATAAAATTCCTAACTTTTTACGTCGGCTATTTGCCGAAGGGGCTTTTTCTCAAGCGTTTGTTCCAGTACTGACCGAATACCATTCATCCGGAGATATCAATAAAACACGCGAGCTGATCGCTAAAGCATCTGGCACATTGGGGGTTATTGTCACTTTGGTGACTGTTGTGGGGATCTTATGCTCTGGCGCGGTCACGGCACTGTTTGGGGCTGGTTGGTTTTTAGATTGGCTTAATGATGGCCCTGATGCGCATAAGTTTGAGCTTGCGAGTTTATTATTAAAAATCACTTTTCCTTACTTATGGTTCATCACTTTTGTTGCTTTATCAGGAGCGATTCTTAATACCCTGGGCAAGTTTGCCGTCTCTTCTTTTACCCCTGTATTTTTGAATGTGATGATCATCGGTTGCGCTTGGTTTTTGTCGCCGCACTTACAGCAACCGGAAATTGGCTTGGCGATTGGCGTCCTTCTTGGGGGATTGGTCCAGTTTCTATTTCAAATTCCATTTTTGCTCAAAGCAGGTTTATTGGTTTGGCCTCAATGGGGTTGGAATGAACCGGGGGTTGTGAAAATTCGCACTTTGATGTTGCCCGCTCTTTTTGGGGTATCGGTCAGTCAAATTAACTTATTGCTGGACACCTTCATTGCCAGCTTCTTACAAACGGGCTCCATCAGCTGGCTTTACTATTCAGACCGTTTGCTAGAATTTCCGTTAGGCTTATTTGGTATTGCGATCGCTACCGTTATTTTGCCTGCATTATCCCGTAAACATGTTGATGCCCACAGCGAAGGATTTTCGCAAACCATGGATTGGGGTATTCGTATGGTTTGTCTGCTCGGTTTTCCTGCGATGTTAGGCCTGATTGTGTTGGCAAAACCGATGCTTATGGTGCTATTTATGCGAGGTGAGTTTACCCCGAATGATGTCAATCAAACGGCGTTGTCACTCTATGCATTTGGTTTGGGCTTGATCAGTTTTATGCTGATCAAAGTGCTTGCACCAGGGTACTACTCTCGGCAAGACACCAAAACGCCAGTTCGTTATGGTATTATCGCCATGATCTCTAATATGGTCTTCAATGCGCTTTTAGCGTGGCATTTAAGTTATGTTGGTTTGGCGTTAGCTACGTCATTATCTGCTTTTATCAACATGGCACTGCTTTACAGAGGGTTACATGTGCAAGGGGTGTATCAGATCACCCGTAAAACTATTGGTTTTATTATTCGCTTAATGGTGGCCAGCAGTGCGATGGTTGTGGTCATTGTTTGGCAATTGGAAGAAATGTCAACGTGGCTAGAGTGGAGTCTGACACAGAGGGCTACATCATTGGTGATGCTGATCAGTATCGGTGCGGTCAGTTATTTGCTTTGCCTAGCCGTGCTTGGCGTGCGTTTAAAAGACTTAAAAGCGGCGACAGATTAATGGTGATTAGTATATAATCCGTCGGTTTCGCACCTTGCTAATTGAGAACTATAGGTTTTAAGCATTTTCTAATGGAATTGATTCGCGGCATTCACAATATCAAGCCACAGCATCATGGCTGTGTATTAACCATCGGAAACTTTGATGGTGTTCATTTAGGACATCAGCAAGTTTTGAAGCAAGTATCCAAGAAAGCGCAATTATTGGGTTTACCTTCGGTGGTCATGACGTTTGAACCGCAGCCATTAGAATTATTTGCCAAGCACAATGCACCAGCTCGGTTAACTCGATTACGTGATAAATTTGTGCAATTGAACAAGCAGTCGGTTGACAGATTGTTATGTGTGAATTTTAACCAGCACTTTGCTAATTTAACGGCAGAAGCTTTTATTCGTGACTTGTTGGTCGCTCAGTTGGGTGTTAAGTTTCTGGTGATTGGTGATGATTTTTGTTTTGGTAAAAATCGCCAAGGTAATTTCAGTATGCTGCAACAGGCTGGACAACAGTTTGGTTTTGAGGTGGTAAGTACCCACAGTTTTTGCTTGCAACAACAAAGAGTGAGTAGTACTGCTATTCGTAACGCTTTAGCAAGCGATGACTTAGTGTTAGCTAAGCAGATGCTCGGTCGTGATTACGGTATCAGTGGTCGAGTGTCGCATGGTCAAAAGTTAGGGCGAACCATTGGTTTCCCTACAGCGAACATTCCGCTTAAGCGCTGTGTTTCACCGGTCTCTGGTGTTTACGTCGTCAATGTCTATGGCCTTGATAACTCGCCCATCGGAGGAATTGCCAATATTGGTAATAGGCCAACAGTCAACGGGGTTCGCCAACAACTTGAAGTACACTTGTTTGACTTTCATGCCAATTTATATGGCAAACAGCTAGAAGTGGCACTTTTACATAAGCTTCGAGATGAAAAGAAATTTGAATCTTTTGGAGCGTTAAAGCAACAAATTGAATTGGATGCTGATGCGGCAAGGGTGTGGTTGCATCAGCTAAAGAATTAGTCGGATTATTCCACCGATTAATATCATGTCTAACGTCGCCCAATATAACGGAATTAAGAATCGATGAGTGATTATAAAGATACCCTGAACCTACCTGAAACAGGGTTTCCAATGCGTGGCGATCTGGCTAAACGTGAGCCAGAAATGTTAAAGCGTTGGTATCAAGAAGATCTTTACGGCGAAATCCGTAAAGCCAAAAAAGGCAAAAAATCTTTCGTATTGCACGATGGCCCTCCTTATGCCAACGGTGATATTCATATTGGTCACGCACTGAATAAGATTCTTAAAGACATTATTATTAAATCGAAAACCTTATCTGGTTTTGACGCGCCTTACATCCCAGGTTGGGACTGTCACGGCCTACCTATCGAATTGATGGTAGAGAAAAAAGTCGGCAAACCAGGCCAGAAAGTGACCGCGGCTGAGTTTCGTGAAAAATGCCGTGAATATGCAGCAGGTCAAGTGGAAGGCCAGAAAGAGAGCTTTAAGCGTTTGGGCATCATGGGTGAGTGGGATAAACCTTATCGCACCATGGATTTCGCCACCGAAGCAAACATTATTCGCGCATTGGGTAAAATTGCCGATAAAGGCCACCTGCTGAAAGGTTTCAAACCTGTTCACTGGTGTACTGATTGTGGTTCAGCACTGGCTGAAGCGGAAGTTGAATACAAAGATAAAGTGTCACCTTCGATTGACGTACGATTCAAAGCAGCCGATGAAGCGGCGCTGCTTGAAAAGTTCACGCTCGCGGCTGATCACGCCGGCCACGGTCAAGTGTCGATTGTAATTTGGACAACCACACCTTGGACCTTGCCAGCTAACCGCGCAGTCTGCTTACGTGATGATCTTGAATATGTTTTGTTGCAAATTGAAGCAGACGGTGAACGCCCTGCTGAACGCATTATCGTTGCGTCAGAACTTGCAAAAAGTGTCATAGATCGTGCTGGTATCAGTCATTACCACAATCTTGGTTTTTGCCGAGGCGCAGACCTTGAACTAATGTCTTTTAATCATCCATTTTACGCATTTACTGTGCCTGCGATTTTGGGTGAGCACGTAACTACTGAATCGGGTACTGGTGTCGTTCATACTGCACCTGGTCATGGTCAAGAAGACTTCGTGGTCGGTCAGCAATACGGCCTTGAAGTAGCCAACCCTGTCGGTTCAAACGGCGTATATCTAGCAGACACCGAGCTATTTGCTGGTCAACATGTGTTTAAAGCGAATGACTCTGTACTTGAAGTACTGAAAGAAAAAGGTGCTTTGTTGCACCACCATGCCTACGAGCATAGTTATCCTCATTGCTGGCGTCATAAAACCCCAATCATTTTCCGTGCAACACCACAATGGTTTGTTTCTATGGAGCAAGCCGGTCTGCGCGCCCAAGCTCTAGAATCGATCAAAGGTGTACAGTGGATGCCTGAATGGGGTCAAAGCCGCATCGAAGCAATGATTGAAGGTCGTCCTGAATGGTGTATTTCTCGTCAGCGTACTTGGGGTGTACCGATTGCGCTATTTGTGCATAAAGAGACGGCAGAACTTCATCCTAATAGCCCTGCGCTGATTGAAACAGTGGCGCAATTGGTAGAACAAAAAGGGATTCAAGCGTGGTGGGATGTTGACACTGCTGAGATCTTGGGCGAAGAAGATGCTAAGCATTACGAAAAAGTACTCGATACGCTGGATGTGTGGTTCGACTCTGGTGTGACTCACTACGCCGTTGTTGATAAGCGCGAAGAGTTCAATGGTCACGGTGCAGATCTGTACCTTGAAGGTTCAGATCAGCATCGTGGTTGGTTTCAATCTTCATTGATTTCATCGGTAGCAATGAAAGGTGCTGCGCCTTACAAACAAGTATTGACGCATGGCTTTGTGGTCGATGGTCATGGCCGCAAGATGTCAAAATCAATCGGCAACGTGGTTGCGCCAAAAGATGTCACCAATAAACTGGGTGCAGACATCCTGCGTCTATGGGTTGCATCGACTGATTACACTGGTGAAGTGGCGGTTTCTGACGAAATTCTAAAACGTTCGGCGGATGCTTATCGCCGTATCCGTAATACAGCACGTTTCTTCTTAGCCAACCTCAATGGGTTTAACCCAGCAACGGATATGGTTGCAGCTGACGAGATGGTGTCGCTGGATCGCTGGGCCGTAGGCCGTGCCTTTGCGGCGCAACAAGAAATTGTCAAAGCATATGAAGAGTATAATACGCATGGCGTGATCCAACGTTTGATGCACTTCTGCTCAATTGAAATGGGTTCGTTCTACCTTGATGTGATTAAAGATCGCCAATACACAGCTAAACAAGGTGCACATGCACAGCGTAGCTGTCAAACGGCGCTGTATTACATCGTTGAGGCTTTGGTTCGTTGGATGGCACCGATCATGTCATTTACGGCTGATGAAATTTGGAACGAAATGCCAGCGATGCAAGCTAATGGCGAGCCGCGTGAAAAATTTGTCTTCACGGGTGAGTGGTTTGAAGGTCTGTTTGGGTTAACTGAAGGCGAAGAGTTGAACAATGAATTTTGGGCAGAGATGCAAAAAGTTCGTAGCTCGGTGAACAAGTTGCTTGAAACCGCTCGTAGTGAAAAAATCATTGGTGGCTCATTACAAGCTGAAGTGGTGCTGTTTGCTGATGATGCTTTAGTGGCTCAGTTGAACAAGCTTGAAGATGAACTGCGTTTTGTACTGCTGACATCAAAAGCGATAGTGAAGCCTCTGGCTGAGAAAAGCGATGCGGCACAAGCAACGGAAACAACAGGTTTGTTTGTGTTGGTGAGCGCAACGGAAGCAGAGAAGTGCGATCGCTGTTGGCATCATACTCCTGACGTTGGCACTATCACTGGTCATGAAACTATTTGTGGCCGTTGTGTGTCGAACGTGGATGGTGAAGGCGAAGTTCGTAAGTTCGCTTAATAATATTGGGATTCAATATGGCAGAGCAGACGCTTACTTGGAAACAATCAGGAGTTCGCTGGCTATGGCTAGCGCTTCTGATCTTTACCCTTGATGTCGGTATAAAGCTGATGGTCATGGATAACATGGGGTATGGTTGGGCAAATCGCATCGAAGTAATGCCTTTTTTTAACCTACTTTATGTACATAACTATGGTGCGGCATTTAGCTTTTTAGGCGATCAAGCGGGTTGGCAACGTTGGTTGTTTACCGTCATCGCCTTTGCGGTGACGGGGCTCCTCACTTACTGGATGAATAAGCTGCCTGCGCAAGAGAAGTGGCATAATATCGCTTATGCCATGATTATTGGTGGTGCAATCGGCAACGTGTTTGATCGTATCGTGCACGGTTTTGTGGTTGATTATCTTGATTTCTACTGGGGCAATTATCACTGGCCAGCGTTTAACTTGGCTGACAGTGCCATTTGCCTTGGTGCAGCAATGATTATCCTTGATGGCTTTCGTAAAAAAGACGATGCGCACTCATAATGGCTAAAATAGTTGAATAACCCTAAGCGCTGTCTGTTGATTCAGGTGGCGCTTTTTGTTTACTCTTCATCTCTAAAAATACGGTGGCGATAGGCGTACTAAAAACGGGCATTTTTATGTCGTTATGGATGCCTTGTCTCCACACTAAAATAAATAAAGAGAAATCACGTGACGACAATAAAAGCAAACAGTGCGGTAACCCTACACTTCACCATTAAATTAAAAGATGGCTCTATTGCGGATAGCACTCATAATATGGGCAAACCAGCGAAATTGGTTATTGGTGATGGCAGTCTAAGCGACAATTTTGAGTTGTGCTTAATCGGTCTGAGTGCCGGAGAATCCAAAACCATTGAGTTAAAAGCCGAAGACGCGTTTGGTTTGTCTAACCCAGATAACATCCACCATATGGATCGCGCCAAATTTGCCGGTAATACTGAGGTGGAAGTTGGCACGATTATGGCGTTTAGTGGCCGCGATGGCTTAGAAATTCCTGGCATTATCACCGCTATTGCGGGCGATTCGGTAACGGTTGATTTTAACCACCCACTTGCAGGACAAGATGTCATTTTTGATGTTGAAATTTTGTCTGTAGAATAATTGGCAACTTGCGATAACCCTATTCAATGAGCAATGAAATGAAAATATTGTTAGCCAACCCTCGTGGTTTTTGCGCCGGTGTTGATCGTGCGATCAGCATTGTTGAACGCGCACTTGAGCTGTACCAGCCTCCGATTTATGTACGACATGAAGTGGTGCATAACCGCTTTGTGGTGGAAGGGCTGAAGCAGCGCGGGGCCATTTTTGTTGAGGACTTACACGAAGTACCTGATGACAATATTGTGATCTTTTCTGCTCATGGCGTTTCGCAAGCGGTGAGACTTGAAGCGAAAGCGCGTGCATTAACCGTGTTTGATGCCACTTGCCCTTTGGTGACTAAAGTGCATATGGAAGTGGCTCGAGCCAGTCGCCGCAGTATGGAAGTGGTATTGATTGGCCATGCAGGTCATCCTGAAGTGGAAGGAACCATGGGCCAATACGCCAGTAAAAAAGGCGGCATGTACTTGGTTGAAAAACCGGAAGATGTTGAATCGCTAAAAGCTATCGTTAAAGATCCGACTAATTTACATTATGTTAGCCAAACCACCTTGTCGGTGGATGAAACAGCCGATGTGATTGATAAATTGCGTGAAGTGTTTCCTGATATTCAGGGACCACGTAAAGATGATATCTGTTACGCGACACAAAACCGCCAAGATGCAGTGCGTCAACTTGCATTGGATGTTGATTTGGTGGTGGTAGTGGGCTCGAAAAACTCATCAAACTCTACGCGTTTAAAAGAATTGGCGGAAAAGCTCGGAACGCCGGGTTACTTGATTGATTGCCCTGAAGATATTGATCCAACGTGGTTTGATGGTAAGAAAACCGTTGGCGTCACGGCCGGCGCATCGGCACCCGAAGCATTAGTGAATCAGATCCTAGATCGAATTAAAGAGCTTGGTGCTCAATCGGTTGAAGAAGTGCTTGGACGAGAAGAGAACATGTTTTTTGAAGTGCCCAAAGAGCTGCAAATCAAGCAAATCGACTAGTCAATAAAAAGTATTTGAATTAGACGTACTAATAAAAGAAGAAGGGCTTCCAAATGGAAGCCCTTTTCTATAACGCAAGCGAAGCGTCATTCACACTATGCAGTTTCTGTGACTGCTTTCGGTTTTTCTTCATCGGTAAGTTCGATGTCGCCTTTACCTTTGGAGATTCTAATTACATATATGGTTACGGACAGTGAGAACAAAATACCGGCAATGGTTGATGCTTGCATCGGTAAGCCAAAGCCTAATGCACTGTTATTAAGAATGAAGGTGGCACAAACCGTGGTCATAAACATCGCGGGGATAGTCGCAATCCAATGCAGTTTGTTGTGGCGTAGTAAATAGGCGGAAGCGGTCCAAAGCATCATTACTGCTGTGGTTTGGTTGGCAAAACCGAAGTAGCGCCAAATAATACCGAAATCCACTTGAGTGAGAATGGCACCCAAAACAAACAGCGGCAGTGCCATGAACAAGCGATTACGCAGCGTTTTTTGTTCCATATTGAAATATTCAGCTAAGATCAAACGACTAGAGCGAAATGCAGTGTCGCCTGAGGTGATCGGTAGGATAACCACACCCAAGAAGGCGATGATGCCGCCAAACACACCTAATAAGCCAAAGGATGCGCTGTACACAACGTTACCCGGGCCGCCGTTTTTCACCGCTTCTGATAATCCTTCTAATGAGCCAAAGAAAGAGAGTGCAATCGCACACCAGATAAGTGCGATAATGCCTTCACCAATCATGGCACCGTAAAACACGAAGCGGCCATTTTTTTCATTTTCCATACAGCGAGCCATCAATGGCGACTGAGTTGCATGGAAACCAGAGATAGCACCGCAAGCAATCGTGATAAAGAGCGCTGGCCAAAGTGGTAGGTCGTTCGGGTTCATGTTGCTGAACATGTCGCTCATTTCAAAACCGCCCATCACAGTGTGTTCACTGGAAAGTGCAATCGCGGTCATTAAGCCAACCGACATAAAGATCAACAATGCGCCGAACAGTGGGTAGAAACGGCCGATGATTTTATCGACAGGAACGATGGTGGCGAGAATGTAGTAAGCGAAAATGATCACCACCATTGAGGTCATGCTCACCGTTAGACTCGTTTGCTCGTTAATCAGATTGGTGATCATCCCTGCAGGCGCAGAAACGAAAACAACCCCCACGAGCAGTAACAGTACAATGGCAAAAATGTTCATAAAATGTTTGGCGCCATTGCCTAGGTAACGGCCGGTAATGGTAGGCACTGAAGCGCCGCCATTGCGTACCGACAACATGCCTGAAAAGTAGTCATGCACCGCACCTGCAAAAATACAGCCGACGACAATCCACAACATTGCTGCAGGACCATAGAGTGCGCCCATGATTGGGCCGAAAATTGGGCCTACGCCAGCAATATTAAGCAATTGTACCAAGTAGACTTTTTTGGTCGACATAGGAACATAGTCCACGCCATCACTCATGGTGTGGGCCGGTGTTTTACGGTTCTCGTTAATACCAAATACTTTTTCTACAAAAGCGCCGTAGATAAAGTATCCGGCCAGTAGGGCTGCGACACAGGTAAGAAACCACATCATAGCAATTGTCCTTTATGAATGAATTAAGCTCACTGTGGATAATAAAGGGCTCTGTGACGAGAAACATCTGCTTTTCCAGTGAGCGGCACTATAGCCAGTTAAGTGGCTATTTCACACAATAAGTGGTTTAGGGCTCGTCTCATCATCTGGATCAATAATGCTTTGCTGCTGGGAGGCAATGAGTGGCATCTTACAAGCAATCTGCTAGGCTAATTGAATGAAAATAAGAACTTAAGGACAACAATGAAAAAATTAAGTGTATTGTGCGCTGCTGTGTTGATGGTTGGGTGTGCGGCCTCTGATGCTGAATTAGCACAAAACGGAGATTGGCAACAAATTGGTTATCAAGATGGAGTCACAGGTCATACTCAGCGCAGCTATAAAAAGCTTTCTGAGCTCGGTTCGGTGCAACAAGCCGATTACGAAGCGGGATACGTTAAAGGGCTAAGCGAGTATTGTAACCCCAATTTCGCCTATCAAATTGGATTGTCAGGACTATATTATGAAGGTGCGTGCGAAGGAACCGAGCAAGCACAGCGCTTTCGCATGGAATGGCAACGGGGTTGGAATGAGTTCACTAATTAACCCACCTATTGATGGGTAATCCATTTAAGATATCGCTATTAGAGAAAATATATGCATGAAGAGTTTATTGCTTTAGCTATTGCAGCCATTGGCGTTCTTGGTTTGACGTGCCAGTGGTTAGCATGGAAGTTGCGTCTTCCTGCTATTTTATTTTTATTAATTGCGGGCATTGTCGTTGGTCCGTTGACTGGGTGGTTAGAACCTCAGCAGCTATTGGGAGAATTATTATTCCCTTTGATTTCTCTTGCGGTTGCGGTGATTTTGTTTGAAGGTAGCCTCACACTCAACTTCAAAGATATTCGCGGCGTCAACCACACTGTGTGGAGCATTGTGTCGCTTGGAGCTCTAGTTTCATGGGGAATAACCAGCGTTGCGTCGTATTATTTATTGGACTTTGATTGGTCACTTGCGCTGCTGTTTGGCAGTTTGACCGTAGTTACCGGGCCGACCGTCATAGTACCGCTGCTACGTACCGTGCGGCCAAATGCTCGACTTTCCAATATATTGCGCTGGGAAGGAATACTCATCGACCCGTTGGGTGCACTGTTTGTGGTGATGGTGTATGAGTTTATTATCTCTAGCAGTCAAGCGCATAGCTTATACGTTTTCTCTTTAATTATTGGTGTTGGTTTAAGTATAGGAGCGGCCGCTGGCCAAGCCGTCGCTGTCATATTGAGGCGAGGCATGTTGCCTGAATATTTACAGCCTTTTGCTGTATTGGCTGTGGTACTTGGCGTCTTTTCCGCTTCTAACGCCATCGAGTCAGAGTCTGGCTTACTGACGGTGACGGTGATGGGGATGTGGCTGGCAAATGCTAAAAACGTCAATATTCAGCATATTCTTCATTTCAAAGAAAACCTGACTATTTTGCTAATCACTGGCCTCTTTATCCTTTTGGCTGCACGCATCGAGCTGGCTGATTTCCAAGCATTAGGGTGGAGTGCATTGCTGTTGTTGGTGGTAATGCAGTTAGTTTCCCGTCCGATGTCCATTTTTATTGCAACCGTGCGCAGCTCATTATCTTTCAAAGAGAAAACTTTTTTGGCTTGGGTGGCGCCTCGCGGTATTGTGGCTGCTTCTATTTCTTCTCTATTTGCTATCAAACTGACAGCGGCAGGTGTAGAGGGAGCGACACTATTAGTGCCTTTAACGTTTATGGTCATTATTGGAACGGTGATTTTACAAAGTGCGACGGCGCGTCCTATTGCAATGGCATTGAAGGTGGCAGAACCTGCTCCGCGTGGTTTTTTGATTATTGGTGCGAATGACGTCGCTCGAGCGCTTGGAAAGGCGTTTGCGAAATATGATTGTCGCGTTGTGCTCACCGATTCTAACTGGGACTACATTAGTCAGGCGCGAATGGTGGGGCTAGCCAATTATTATGGTAATCCGATATCAAGCCACGCCGATGAATATTTAGATTTGATTGGTATTGGTCATGTGGTTGCACTTAGCCCTGATAAGCATTTCAATATTATGGCTTGCATGCATTTTCTCAGTGATTTCGGTGAAAAACGCGTATTTTGTTTGAACGATCATGCCAATGATAATAGTAGCGATAAACACAAAGTGGCTCAGGAATATCACGGTTTATCACTTTTTAATGGTGAAGTGAGTTATAAAAAATTAGCCAGTTTGATCAACCAAGGTGCAGACATTAAGCACACAAAACTGAGCGAAAGTTTCACCTACCAAGATTATCTCCAGCAGAACAAAGAACATTTTGTTTTGCCACTGTTTATGGTGAACGTCAAAGGCCGTATCCAGATGCACCATTCTATTCAGGAGTTTTTACCTACGGAAGGTGAAATAGTCGTCTCGTTGATCAAACAGAGCCAGAGCCACTAGTGGCTCTCGTGTTCACTTTCCATTGCCCGGCGAAGAAAACCATCAGACTCAGTCAATTTATCCATAGCTTCTGCATAACTTAACCCCGTCAAGTGCATCAATATCGCTACTTTTACATTGTTGTTGCTTTGGGCTAATAAGTATTCAGCCTCAGCGCGTTCACAGTCGGTTGCTTGCATCACAATTCGCACCGCCCTGGCGATGAGTTTTCGGTTAGTGGCCTTAACATCGACCATTAAATTTTGGTAACTCTTACCAAGACGGATCATGCTAGCGGTGGTGAGCATGTTGAGTACCAGCTTCTGCGCTGTACCGGATTTTAAGCGCGTTGAACCGGTCAGAGCTTCTGGCCCAACGACAGGGCTAATGGCTATTTGCGCCAATTCTGCAATCGGGGAATCCGGGTTACATGATAGGGCAATGGTTGTCGCGCCCAAATCATTAGCATACTCCAAGGCACCGATGACATAAGGTGTTCGCCCACTAGCGGCAATGCCAACAACCACATCTTGATCCGTAAAATGAATACTTTTGAGATCTTGAATGCCGAGTTCTGCGCAATCTTCCGCCCCTTCTTTAGCACTGAACATGGCCTCTTTCCCACCGGCAATCAAACCAATCACCATCTGATCGCTAACCCCAAATGTTGGAGGGCACTCAGACGCATCAAGAACGCCTAATCGGCCACTGGTTCCTGCGCCAATGTAGATTAATCGACCACCATGTTTGAAGGCATAGGTAATTCGATCCACGGCTAAGGCGATCTCCGGAAGGACTTTTTCGACGGCCAGCGGAACGTGCTTATCTTGTTGATTGAGCCGTTCTACAATTTCTTGTGCTGATAGTAGGTCAATATCCATTGTGTCAGGGTTGCGACCTTCGGAAATAAGGTGAGAAAGCGCAGAGAGCAGCGCGTCATTAGTCATACCATTCCTTACTTATTAATGAGTAAAATAGACCACACCCAACGAAGCGAGAGCGCTTGCTCCGGTTACTTCTGGTAGATTGCTGGGTAAATTATGCAGACGACGTTGAGCAAGCCAAGCAAAAGCCATTGCTTCCATGTAGTCACTATCCACCCCTTTATCGCTGGTGGGCATGATGCGCCAGTGTGCTAAATGGGCCTGCAAACGTTCAACCAATAGCGGGTTACGGGCACCGCCCCCACACAGCAGCAATTCCGGCGCTGGCCCACATTGGTAGTGTGCGACTTGCGTGGCGATGGTGAGTGCTGTGTATTCACAGAGTGTACGTTGAACATCTTCTGCTGCTAACGAAAACTCAGCCAATATCTGCTGAAGCCAAGGGAGATTAAACAGCTCGCGACCCGTACTTTTCGGTGCATTCAACGCAAGGTACGGCTCTTGATTGAGGCGTTCGAGTAGTGGTTGGTGTACCTTTCCCGATCTCGCCCACATGCCATTATCATCAAACTTATGGCCTGTCTGTTCAAAGCACCACGCATCCATCAACATATTGCCCGGGCCCGTATCGTAGCCTAATACTTTTTGCTGCGGCCGCAATACCGAAATATTAGCGATGCCGCCAATATTGAGTACTACAACGCTCGAATCGGTTGATTTGAAAATGGTGTCGTGAAATGCAGGGACTAATGGAGCTCCTTGGCCGCCGAGCGCCATATCTTTGCGACGAAAATCAGCCACTGTGTCGATGCCAGTTTTGCTGCTGATGATATTGGCATCACCGAGTTGCATCGTAAAAGGCGTATTACCGTTGGGTTGATGAAAAACCGTTTGGCCATGGCAGCCAATCGCGCGAATATCGCACGCTTGATAGCCTGATTGAGCCAGTAAAGCGATGACTGCATCAGCAAACAGATGGCCGAGCAAGTGGTCTAACTCGCCAATCTCTTGCACATTGGTTGATTGCCCAATACAGACATTCAGCAAACGCTGTTTGAGATCTTCTGGCATTGGGAAATCAGCGTGAGCCAATAAACGAATTTGGTTGCCATCCATTTCGACCAGCGCTGTATCGACACCATCCATGCTGGTGCCAGACATCACACCAATGTAGCGTTCAATGCTCTTCATTCGCTTCTCCTTCAACTCAAAAACAAAATCATTGTAATAGAAATTCAAAGCGAATAACCTCGTTAAATTAACTGTTTAAGTAAATTTTTGGAGTGAGCATGGGACCGTTGTGGCTAGATGTGGCAGGCTGTGAATTGAGCGCTGAAGACAAAGAGATTCTTGAGCATCCCACTGTCGGCGGGGTCATTCTTTTTGCGCGTAATTATCACGATAACGCGCAGTTGCTTGCGCTTAATAAAGCGATTCGCCACGCAGCAAAACGTCCGATTTTGATTGGTGTCGATCAAGAAGGTGGGCGAGTACAACGTTTTCGTGATGGGTTTTCGCTGATCCCTGCCGCGCAGCAGTATGCCAAGCAGAATAATGGTGAAGCATTAGCTCGCCAAGGTGGCTGGCTGATGGCGGCGGAGTTGATTGCTCATGATATTGATCTCAGCTTTGCTCCTGTACTGGATAAAGGTCATGCGTGTAAAGCGATTGGTAATCGTGCTTTTGGCGATGATGTACAGAGCATCATTCGCCACAGTTCAGCCTATATGCAAGGCATGAAAGAGGCTGGCATGGCAACAACAGGTAAACACTTTCCCAGTCACGGCGGGGTAATCGCTGACTCGCATCTTGAGACGCCCTATGATGAGCGCAGCACGGTGATGGAAGAGGACATGGCAATATTCAAAGCGCAGATTGAAGCTGGAGTGCTCGATGCCATGATGCCTGCACATGTGATTTATCCTCACTATGATGATCAACCTGCCAGCGGTTCTGCGTTTTGGTTGAAGCAAGTACTTCGCCAGCAGTTAGGGTTCAAAGGATTAGTCTTTTCTGATGATTTAACAATGGAAGGGGCATCTGTCATGGGCGGTCCTGCCGAGCGCGCGCATCAATCGCTAGCCGCTGGATGTGACATGATTTTAGTGTGCAATCAACGCGCAGCTCAAATTGAAGTGTTGGATAATTTGCCGATTTTGGATGTGCCAGCGGCTGAGTATCTACTCAAACGTCGTGCTTTTAATCTTCCTCAACTGCAAAGTACTGAACAGTGGAAGCAAGCTTCAGAAGCGATGAAACGACTGCTTGGTGAGTAAAAAATGGCGCTGTGCGTGAAAGATTCAGCGCCGTTATTTTCTATTCGTTGCGGTTAGTGAAAACCCAGAACTTCTTTTAAATTTTTTAGATAACGTCGGCTGACGGGCACTTTGTGATCACTAAGGGTGATGATTTCCGCTAGCCCATTGTCCAATAATTTGATCTCTTTAATGGCCCTAGTATTGATTAAATACTGGCGGTGACAACGAACCAGTGGCGGTCTTTCTTCCAAAATTTTGAGCGTTAATTGGCTGGTGGCTCGTTGTAAATGAGTTTGCACATGAACACCACTGATGTCGCTCAAAGCAAACTCGACATCTTTGGTGGCAATGATCACAATTCGATTTAATCCAATGCAGGGAACTTGATCTAACCCTGCTGGTGATAAAATCGAAAAATCCTGCTTTTTTTGCCCTTGGTGAACTAAACGTTGCAGCGTTTTCTTTAAGCGCTCAGGGTCAACTGGCTTGAGTAGATAATCAAACGCATTTTCCTCAAACGCTTGCAGCGCATACTGATCATAAGCGGTGACAAACACCACATTGGGCATCGTATCTGGGTCAAGCATCCCTAGCAGCTCAATGCCAGTAACTTGTGGCATTTGGATGTCGAGAAACACCACGTCTGGCTTTAGCTGATTGATTTTTTTTAACCCTTCGATCGCATTACTGGCGTGACCAATCACATCAACATCGCCCGTCTCTTCTAGTAGCTCAGTCAGTTCTTCCCGAGCGAGCAGTTCGTCATCAATAACCAGTGCCGATAGCATGTTATTCCCTTAGTTAAATCCTTGATGAGGAATGAGAAAGCTCATTCGTGTGTATTGATTAGCCAATACTTCCGTTTTTAGTGCGGCTTGTTCGCCAAATTTATTAGTTAAGCGTTTATTGACAATTTGCATGCCTAAACCATCGTAATCTTCATTCGGAGCTTGGTAACTGCCCGCATTATCTTCCACTACAATTTTGTATCCTTCCGTTTGCACTTGGCTGTAGATTCGTACCCGCCCGCCTTCTAACAAGTTAGAGGTGCCGTGCTTTATCGCATTTTCTACCAGTGGCTGTAGAGTAAAACTGGGTACATTGCGCTCAAGCAGTAATGCATCATCGATGGCAATATCCACTTCAAGGCGATCGGCAAAACGCGCTTGTTCTATGGTTAAGTAGGCTTTGACATGTGCTAATTCTTCTTTAAGAGTCACTGTCTCAATATTTTGTTTAAGGTTACTACGAAAGAAGTGCGAAAGATGCTGGATAAGTTCTCGCGCTTTGTCGGGATCACGGCGGGTGATGGCACTAATGGTATTGAGCGCATTAAACAGAAAGTGAGGGTTGACTTGAGCATGCAGCAGTTTGATCTCGGCACGGGAAAGCAGCATCTGCTTTTGTTGGTATTCGCCGTACAGAATTTGGCTCGACAGTAATTGTGCAATCCCTTCAGCCATTGACATGTTAATGGTTGAAAAAAGTTTACGCTTCGGCTCGTACAGCTTTATGGTTCCAATTACGCGATCACCTGCTCTAAGTGGAATGATTAACGCTGAACCGAGTTTGCAGTTTTTAGAGAGTGAGCATTGATAAGGGGAATCTTTTCCGTCGAGGTAAATAATGCGGTTTTTGGTGATCGCATCCAGTGTACTTTGTGATGAGATCGGCGTATTAGGTTTGTGGTGGTCATCACCGATACCGATAAACGCGAGTATTTTTTCTCTATCGGTGATGGATACCGCGCCAACATTGGTCATTTCGTAAACAATTCGAGCGACTTTACCTGCATTGTGTGGATTAAAACCGTTGGCCAAAATGCCAACTGAACGCTCAGCAATATTCAGTGCGCGACGAGAAAAGGTGGCGGAGTACTCTTCAAAAATGGTTTTTCTGTCTTGTAAAATGCTCATGAATAGCGCAGCGCCGACTGAGTTAGCGATGATCATGGGCGCGGCGATGGTCGAGACTAAGGCGTATGCATCAACAAACGGTTTAGCGACTAACAAAATCACCAACATTTGCACTATTTCAGCAAACAGTGTTACGGCAAAAACAATACTGGGGCTAAACAGGAGCCGCCCTTTGCCCTTTCTCAGTAAATAGGTGTGCAGCAATCCACCAATCAACCCTTCTGCAGTGGTTGAAATGGCGCATGCCACATCGGTAAAACCGCCTAAAGTGTAGCGATGCATACCGCCAGTAAATCCAACCGCAAACCCCACAATGGGGCCACCAAATAACCCACCCATGACGGCACCTATCGCCCGCGTATTGGCAATCGCATCGTTGATCTGCAAACCAAAATAGGTGCCCATGATGCAAAAGAGGGAAAACAAAACATAGGTACTGATTTTGTGGCTAATTCGACTGGAAATGTTAAGCAGCGGCAAGAAAATGGGTGTTTTGCTCAACATATAAGCGAGAACGAGGTAAACACACATCTGTTGCAGTAAGGAAAGAATTAAATCCATGTCAAAAACCCGTTGGTTTGGTGATCCCCTTTTCACTTGAAGCTACAGTGGTATTGGCTTTGTTCATTTTCCTAAGCGTAGAGTTTTCTATATACATTAGGATTTATGTACGGATGGCCAGACTGTAACACCAATCTCTTTGGGTATGATTTACGATTCATCCTCACTATTTTAGGTGAGATAGAGAGAATAAAATACGCGTCAGCTTATATTTTTTGCTTTAATAGAAGATAAATACGTGTGTAATTTTATTTTTACACATTATGTTTTTTTAAATTTACACTTGAAATGTTTTTAAAGCCTGTTAATTTGTATTTTATTGGTGTTTAGGTATGCAATAAGATT
>NZ_CAWNTB010000221.1:0-13117 GCF_963877065.1 Vibrio sp. V01_P9A10T6 | reverse complement strand
AATACGCTTTGGGGCTTAAACCAAACTGACTGCGAAAGCGTTGATTAAATCGCTGTTCCGATTGGTAGCCGCAACACTGTGCCAATATCGCTATATTTCGTTGGCCACTTTGCATTAAGTTCAGCGCGTGATTCACACGCACTTCAGCCAAAACCTCACGGTAACGGGTGCCATGTTGCTTTAAGCGTCGAATTAAGGTCGCGCGGCTCATGGCAAAGTGCGTTGCTACCCGCTCAAGCGGATGTTCTTCTTCTGGTGACTGGGCGAGGTAGTTTCTCAGCTTCTGCTCAAAGGGTAGAGAATTACTCTCAAAGAGCCAATGCAGCGCACCTTGCTCAGCCAATTGTTGATATAACACCATCAGTAGGTAGGCTTGGGTTTCTTGGCTGATTAACGAAAGATCGAACGAGGCGAGCGCATTGAGCGAACTTTTCAGTGAAGAGTTGATTGAAATCACAGGCCACATAACTGGGCGATCATGACTTGCGCTTAACGCAAGCATCGCCTCGGTCGGGCGGTAGGTGAAACTGAACAGCCTTGACGAGAAGTAACCGTGTTCTGGTAAATTTTCGAAACTGAGCGAAGCTGAGGCCTCACACAACAATAACGAAGTGCTCGATAGATTAGTGGCCTCTTCTTTATGAAACAGTTTTTTACTGCCAGATTGGATCTGAATCAAGCTTGGAGAGTGAATCCTCACATTTCTCAGCCTTTGTTGCTGAGCGGCTCGAAAGGTGGTGACTTGGTATTGGTGATTCATCACTCCCCCATGAATTAGCGTGTATAGGTTGCGGTCAGCGTCGCTTTTTCTAACGCCAAACTATTGAGGGTAAAACCAACCACCGCAGGTGATACATCGGCCGCCAAATTGAGCTTTTCCGTCGGGAGAGCCCATACCGTAAACTGGTAACGGTGCATTCCGTGCCCTTCTGGCGGACAAGCACCACCAAAACCAACGCTGCCATAATCGATACGTGTTTCTATTGCACCGAGCTTTTTGACTTCAACCCCACGTGCTAGCTCACTCACTGTCGCTGGAATATCCAGCGCAATCCAATGCCAAAAGCCACTTCCTGTCGGAGCATCTGGATCAAAAGCCGTAATAGCAAAGCTTTTGGTTCCTTGAGGTGCATCAGTCCAAATTAAGTGCGGCGAAAGATTCTCCCCAGCACAACCCCAGCCTGAAAATTCAAAGGTTTTTGCCATCGGGTGGCCTTCTTGGATATCACGGCTACTGAGTTGCAGAGCGTTTGCCATCCCTGTAAATAATAAGCTGGTGGTTAACGTCGTGGTGACGATGGCCGAGCTAAAAATCGTCGAGTTCATTGTTTTCTCCTATGAATAAGTTCATGAACAAGTCTAGCAGCATCACCCATGCAACATCCGACAGAACGTATCATTTTAACGCCTTAAAGATTGAATAGTGATACTTTTTGTTGAGTCTATGCCTCTACCATCATCGAGAGACTACTGGAGAGGACTGCTATTGACAATATTACGCACAATTAAGTTTACACACATATCGAGACTATTTTTGAGCCAATACTCTCATAGGCTCATATGCTTTATGAGGCATTTATTGCCACATAGAGGAGATCAAAATGCAATTATCAATACGTCTACTTGGCTTAATAGCAGCAGTGGTGTTGAGTTCTACTCAAGCGACTGCTTCAATAGAAAAAGAATCACTCCCCACCATTGCGGATAAAGTAATCCATCCGCATTCTTTAACAACCCACCAATCTCTAACCACTCACTATCCAATCCATTCGCCGGGAGCCAGCTTTATTAAGGTCCACTTTGATAAGTTTCAACTCAGCAAAGGGGGAAGCGTCACACTACGCTCTCCACACAGCAATGAAAGTATCACCTACGACAGTTCAGAGAACGGGCCTTTATTTGCCCGCTCGATTAATGGGGATAGCGTTATCGTGGAGTGGAAAACCGGTGAACATCCTGACCAAGCACAGATCTCAATTGACTATTTTATGGCAGGGAATGAAAGTGCCACGTTATCACAACCGAACCTAGCCGCTGATAACTCTGGGTTGTTTTCAACCTGTGGCATCAATGAAAGAAAAGATGTTGCTTGTTGGAGCGACTCACACCCTGAAAAAGTGGCGTGGAGTAGCGCCGTAGCAAGGCTACTGATTGATGGCCGTAGCTTATGCACGGCTTGGCGTGTCGGGCCCAATAATCACATGATCACCAATAACCACTGTGTATCAACAGCCTCTGAACTAAAAAATACTGAAGTATGGTTTAATTACCAACGCACGACTTGCGGCGGTAGCTTGGATACCACAGTAAAAGTCATGGGCAATCAGTTATTAAGCACCGATTATACCTTGGACTACACATTATTCACGGTGGCTAATTTCGAGCAGCTAGGACAATTTAGTTACTTAGGCTTAGACAATTCAGAGCCCAGCTTCGGCACGGGTATTTATATTCCACAACACGGCGCTGGTAACCCCAAAGAGTTGGCGATAGAAAGCGATCAAAATGGCTCTGGCATGTGCCAAATTGATATAGCCTCTACCAATGGTCGTGGTTCCAATACCGACACTGGATATTTTTGTGACACCATTGGCGGCTCTTCTGGTTCACCTGTATTAACTTCTGAGAGCCATAAAGTCATTGCACTACACCACTTTGGGGGATGTGAAAACCAAGGGGTCAAAATCAGCAAAATTTGGCCTCAGGTTGCACCATTCTTTGATAACCAGTTGCCCGTAGGGAAAAAAGGAGGCACTCCACCTCCGCAAGATGGCGTCATCCAACGTGGGCAAAGCATTACTGGCATCACCTTGAGTAAAGGCCAACAAAAGCGATTCATTTTACCTGCAGTAGAACGTCAAACCTCGGTTAAAGTCTCGATAACCTCAGGGCAAGGTGATGCCGATCTCTACACTCTTTCTGGAAATCCACCGACCAAAAGAGTCTTTGATTGTCGGCCTTATCAATCTGGCAATAATGAGCAATGTCTAGCAGAGCCAAAAGCTGAAGATCTGCATATCATGATCGATGCATACTCGAATTTTTCTGATGTAACATTACAGGTAGAATAAAACAGAAAATTAGCTGACCAACCACTTGCAAGTCGCAAGTGGTTGGTCATAGTTTAAAACTCTTGGTTCATTTTTAGCAGGCTGTTGAGTAATACTGTTTCTTCGTTTGCATCCAAGTGCCTCGTCAGATCTTTCACTAACTCCACATGCAACTGATTATGCTGACGATGAATTTTCTGCCCTTCGGCGGTTAAAGTCACGACAATCGATCTTCTGTCATCTGGGTGCGCGCCGCGTTCAATCAACTTAGCATTCACTAACTTCTCTATTTGAACGGTGAGCGTACCGGTTGTGATACCGAGTTTTTGCGCTAACTCTTTCATTCTCAGCGCGCCATGAATACCTAACACTTCGATGGTGTGGATCTGTGCCAAAGAGTAGCCTGTTTCTCGCACCACAGATTGCTCCCATGAGGACATCTTGTCGTAAAATTCGGTTAATTGTTGATTCAGTTTTTCGATATTACTCATCATGCCATCGGGTGAACTTCAAGGGTAAGGTGGTGGATTTTATCAAACTTCGCCAATATTTGTTTGTATTCTGCCACGGTTTTATCAACCTGAGATTCTAAGATAATCGCAGCTGAGTAGTGATGACCGCTGATTTTCCAAATATGGATATCTTTAATCACCGCAAATTCTGCTAGCTCTTCTTCAATTAAACGTCGATAGGGTTGCTCGATGCTTTCATCTAATAAAATGGGGCTCGTCTGTTTGACAAGACCCATGGTCCACTTAGCAATCACGGCAGCGCCGATGATGCCCACAACCGAATCTAACCAGTTCCAGCCATAATATTTTCCAAACAAGAGCGCCACAATCGCCAAAAGAGAAGTCAAGGTGTCGGCAAGCACGTGTAAATAGGCAGCTCGCAAATTGTGATCGTGATGGTCATGGTCATGGTCACCATGGTGATGGTTATCATGCAACAATAGCATGCTCACTAAATTCACCAGCAAGCCAATGATGGCGACAATAATCGCTTCATTAAATTGAATCGCTTCGGGATTGAATAAACGATGAATTGATTCCACCACCATCAGCAACGCCACAATGCCTAATGCAATCGCACTGGTGTAGCCTCCCAACACACTCACTTTACCGGTACCGAATGAGAACTTATCACTGTGTGCATGCTTTCTGGCATAACGGTAAGCAAACAGCGTAATGCAGAAAGCAGCCGCATGAGTTCCCATATGCCAACCGTCAGCAAGCAGGGCCATCGAACCGAAAATAGTACCAGAAATGATCTCCGCTACCATGGTGACAAGCGTGAGCAAAAGAACGTAAAACGTGCGTTTCTCATTTTGGTCTACGCTAGCGATAAAGTTATGACGATGCTCGGTAGTAAACTGCAAAATCCCACTCACTTAGTTTGATTATCAAAATATTTGAGTTGAATTTAGTTTGACAATCAAACATTGTCAATAGACTCAGGCGAGGAAGTTGAAATGAATGGAAATGAATGAACCGAGCGGATTTCGGCAGCTTCAGGCAGCGAAAGAGTCCGTAACACGAGTGGAAAAAGAGGGCGAAGCGAGAAGCAGAGACAGGAAGATGCCCTCTTTGTTGAAGAAAGAGGGCTAAAAGGATTACCACATCAAATCATCAGGTACCACGAAATCCGCGTACGGATCATCTTCAGCAGGTAGAGATTCATCGGCGGTTTTATTTTCGATAATGCTCTCTTCATCACGCATGAAGATTTTATCAGCCACTACACCCGGGATGACAGCATAGCCGTCTTCATAACGCGCGATAGCCAGAATTCCTTTGCTCAGTTGGTCGCGAACCAGTGAATCGACATAAAGTGACTTCACCAACTTACCATCAACAAAGTTGTATTTGATTTCACCGTGTTTTAGATCCAGCTTGTTCATTTCAATAAGTTGTTTTACTTGAGCGCGAATTTCTTTGCTCAACAACTGCTCTTTTTGCTGTTTATTCAGTGCCTTGTCGCGCTCTTGTTGCTCGACTTTATTCGCTTCTACTGCGGCTTTCACTTCACGTGCTTGCACGCGCGATTTTTTAGAGCTCTTTTTCGCTTTGCTGAGTTTTTTGGCGTTGACTAAACCCGCTTTTAGCATTTGCTCTTGTAGAGATAAGGTTGCCATGATCAATCCAAGTCAGTTATTTGCTCGTGAGTTTAACGGTTCATGGCGAGTGAATAAAGAGCGCTGTGTTTATCTTATTCATCCTAGTGAGCAAAAAATGCTTTTCTAAACTCATAACGCTGCTTTGCCGCGTAGCGCACCCACTCTTCTGTCGAAAGGGTGGCATAGGTTGTCTTTCTCTGGTTTGAGAGCGTCTTTTCTAACTGCGCTAACGCTTGCTGGTAGTCAATGACTTGAGCAGCCTGCGCTTGTTGCTCGATTTGGCGATGGGCCACCTCACTGCGCTCATGTTCATTTAAGTAAAGTTCGGCCAAACCTTGCTGTACTTCCAAGCGTTGTTCTAAGGATAAATGTTGAGGGATCAGCCGAATCGCTTGTTCATAGCGTGCATTACCTGTGTTCAATGAAAAGGTATCCCATTGATATTGATGCTGTGTAAGCCGCTGTTCAATGCTCTGCAACGCCTCTTCTACGGAAGCAATACCTTCGTAGTCATTGGGTTGCTGTACAAAATCATAATAGGCGTACTGATCGGCAAACAAGATATCCGCTTGTTGCCCCCATACTTGTTGATCAATCGATTTTACATAAGCCATTTTGTCACCTAATTCCGTATCCTGACTGATGAGTTCCATTCCAAGCAGCGCGTCACGTTGCGCCTGTTTTTGCCAATAGAGTGCGACCAGCTCATAGCGTTCATGGGGCAACTGCGCTTGTAATTGTTGTAGCCGCGCAGCACACACATTTTGCTGACGACACTGCTGCCAAAACTGCTCTATTCTCTCTCTTAGCGCTTTGCCTATTTCTGTTTGCAACATTTCACCAACGAGTGTCCACTCTTCATGGGTTTGATGATCGCGATTAGCCACCAAAGCAACGCCACTTTGCTCTGGCAAACGCACCGTGCCCGGCAGTGCAACCTCAATTCTATTGGGGGGTGTTTGGATAGTGGGAAACTCATCCCTCTTCACCCACCAATAACTTGCGCTGCCGACTAAGGCAACGCAGATCAATAACCTAACCCAACGCATCTAGCGGATCTCAGCTTTAACCGGGAAGTGATCCGATAAATTGTAATGCTGCCATAAACGCTCGTCCGTGGTTCTTGGCACCAGCACAGTATTGCGGTTTTGTTGTTCGCTTGGTTGTGCAAACTCTTGACTTACCACCACATAATCAAGGTACTCCACGTTTTCACCACCGGATAAGGGTTCTCCTGCAAAATCATTGATACGCGGATCAAACGTTGATTCGGTATAGCCTGCGTAGCTAGGTTCGGTTGACGCAAGATTCGCGAGCATGTTTTGATAGTCATCGGCAAATTTACGTTTATTCACGTTAAAATCACCGCCATAAATCACCGTTTCTGTGCTGGGAATAGAGAACGATTGCGCAAAACTGCGCATCTGTCTGAACTGACGTTGGCGATAATCGCGAGCGGTATCGGTATCAAACGAGGCAGTATGCGTTGCAAACAGATGATAAGCCTGACCATTTTTGATGATTTCAGCATAATTCACTCCTTTATCAGCAAAACAGTCAGTTCCCGAGCAATCAGGGAAAACATACTGTCCTTGGTTAACAATTGGGTAGCGGCTGACGATGATCACTCCGCCGTCATGGATATTCACCCCAGACTTATCGAGCATTTTCGTTTGGTACGGATACTCTTTTGCCAGCTCTCGAAGAAAGGCATCACGCCCCGCAGCAAACACTTCTTGCAGCATTACGGCATCATATCCTTTGATGTGCTGAGGGATGATAGCAAAACGCTCAGCAATATTTGAAGCAATCACAGGTAACGCCCAAACGTTATAGGTCATCACTTTTAAGCTCTCAGCGTCGGGTGTTTCTTCTGTATTCGTTGGCGTAATGGTGTAATAAATATCGTCGTAACGAGTGGTGCTGACGGATTTAAACGCAAGCTCGGTTGGACGTTCAATCAACTGCGTTGAGTAATAACGGTGAACCGCACGATCATTTTGCCACTGAAGAGGAATATCTCGTGCTTGTACCCCATGCTCAATGCTTGAGTTATACCAATGACCTTCCATCTTCTGCTGTAAAGAGAAAACCTGCCCTTGCGGCAAAGTCACCATGGTTTCAAATTGGTACGTTTTGCCAGATTCCACCCCTTGCCAGCGGTTAAAGCTGAGCACCATTTTGGTTTCCCACGGGCCTAACGTTTCACTGTGTTGCTGCCATTCACTGCCTTGTTGCAACTGATCAGATCCGGTCTGTTTCACAGTAATAGACATCGGCAGCGCAGAGTTATTGGTTAAATAAATATCGGTGTCCGCCAATACCGCATGAGCAGCAAGAGACAACCCAAATAGCATGACTTTATTAATAATCTTCACGTTTTCATCCTTTAACTGTGAAAAAATAAATTAAGCCATCCCCCTATGAAATATTGATGTAAGAAATACGACAGTTTGAGTACTCCAAGAAAGGTCACGAAAAATATAAAAACTATTGAACGATTTATCGATATTTTTTCTTTCAAGGCAAATTTTAGCGTTATACTGCCCGCCCCAAATTGTGAGAGGATTTTTTGTGGAACGTGAAATGTCAGTGATCATTGGTTTGTGTAACCCTAAAAGCCCAACCAACGTAGGTGGTGTGATGCGCGCGGCAGGTTGCTACCAAGCGTGCGCGGTTCGCTACAGTGGTGAGCGTTATGATCGCGCAGTGAAATTTCAAACCGACACAAAAAACATTCAAAGTAAAATCCCGCTCACCGCGATGGTAGAGATCACGCAGGACTTGCCAAGTGAGATGAAAATCGTCTGTGTTGAACTGGCAGAAGGGGCTACACCACTGCCCGAGTTTATTCACCCGGAAAAAGCGCTGTATGTGTTTGGCCCTGAAGATGGTTCTATTCCACAAGAGATAGTTAACCAAGCCAGCGAGGTTGTATACATCCCAACAATTGGTTGCATGAATTTGGCCGCGAGCGTCAATGTGCTGCTGTATGATCGCTTGGCAAAATCCAAGCTCGATATTGACCACAGCCAACGTATTCTGAGCAGCCGAGATGTGAAAAATCGTTTGAAGTTTAAACGTACTGAACAACCTGCCACTTAAGGCTGCAATCGAAGCCAATGAAACAAGCGAACGTTCTTCACTCAATAGAGCATAACGCTCACTTATTTCATTGGCAGTCATAACGGCCAACTCTCGCTAACGAATATCCAACTGTTTAAGAACCGACGGATAACCCCAACCATCTTCACCAACTTTAACTTCGTCTCCCGTTAAATAGTGATAAAGAGTGGGCGCAAGTGAGCCATTTTCGACTGAACCGAGCGGCGTGGCTTGATTGCCAATCGGGCTCCCCCAAAAACCGATAAAAGCATCTTTTTCTAGATAGCTTTCACCCGCATGACGCCCCGGAACTTTAGTATTAAAGCCAACGCCCTCTTTAGGAAATAGGTTAATGGTGCCCGCACGGTCGTCTTCATAAATAGCAGCGAGCTGATTAACCGAATCTGGACGGGGCGTAAAACGTGTTAACTCTCGCCACTGCGCACTTGAGCACCACGTCTCAGCTTGATTCGCTTTAGCGTGATAAACACAACGTTCGACGAGTTGTGCATAATGTTCTAGCTCGTCAGATGAAGGAGGCGACAAATAAGCATTTAGCTGCTGAACGCCAAGCAGCAATGGCTGTTCCGATTTAGCAAAATAGCGCAGTTTATCACCCTTTTTTTCAATCCATTCATCCACTCGTTTACCTTGCCGCTCGCCAACCAACCGTACAGAACAGTCCGTTAAATCACATGGTTTTTCTCTCACAACTAAATAATCTAGGCTTTCAGCAAGTCGCGCTACGGTTTCATCGATCACATCAACCTGCTGCCCTGGCTTAGAATGGATCGGTTGCCAACGGATCAACTCTTGATAAACCGGTTGAACTTCCCATCCAGCTTCTGCATTAAAGAAATCCATCATAAAATTTCCACCCGCAGTGGAAGCGACGACCACATCAATCCCTTTGTTTGACGGCGCGTTAATCGCATTCGTCATTTTTGGCCCTTCTCCCTCATCCGATGAGATTTTCTTCACCTTGAGTTTTATTCCCAGTTGCGACGCTAGCGGTTCAAAGATCTGTTTTTCTGGATTGAGGGAGAAATAAACAGGCGCTAAACCATGATCGCCAGCCATGCCCCATAACGTGCGGTTATATACTCCCGCATCTTGATAGGTTGCTTCTATTTGCGCTAGCCAGTAATCGAGGCGGTTTAGTTCCCCAGTTGGCATGATGACTTCATCGCTGAATGGGCCGCTAAAATGAGCAAAATGATCCGGCCATGGATTATAAATCAGCGTATAGTCGGGCATTCCTTTCAGTTCTTTTTGTGCAAGTTGTTTCAACTGGTGAGCAAGCACTTGATGGCGAGTCCAGCGAGTATAAAAATCCCACTTGCTTATCTGCTGATAGCGCGTGAACTCTTCAACTAATGTCGCTCGCAACTGTTGGAGTTCACGTTCGACAATCGCGCGCTCTTTCAGCTCACGCACACACCGCTTTTCACCAAAATCACGTAGTGCCTCACCCGCCCCCAAATTCACTAAACCATCATAAGTGGTGTGAGCATTCCAATCGTATTGCGCATTGCAGTTGAGGGTGTTGAGGTAAGCGAGGCGATCAAACATCGTTTGTACTTGGTTTTTAACCAGTAAGCGATCAAGCTGCAGTGCATCATTACCAAAAAAGTAATAAGCACGGTCGGTTGGGCGATCAACAAAGTGGAAATTGGGTATGCCAGTACCACCTTGGCCGGACACCTTAGCTCCTGTTTTTATGATCGGTAAATTACGCACACTGATCGTTGGTGTTGATGAAATGCCCACTTGAGTAATAGAAGCGCGATGATCACGATACAAGCGTTTAAAAAACGGCAAGTAATGTGGATCGTGATAAGGCTGCTCAGCCAATATCTGCATGAAACGTACTTGTTGCTGATGTTCAGGTTGAACCACCTCCATTGAAGAGGGCTTAGTGCTCAATCGATTGTTGTGATCTTGGTGAGCTTTGCGGATAAATGGCTTACTCGGGTCAACCAAACCTTCGATCAGCCCTTGTTGCAAACCATCCACGGTGATCTGCACTGCCATACGACGTTGTTGCTGAGAGCGGAGAAACGCAATCAATGCTTGAGGATCATCATCAAATGCTTTTTGTAACCAGGAATTTAGTGCTTGTTCACGCTCTTGCTGATAGACAAATTGGCGGTAGCCTTTTAATACGTTCATACGCACAAAATCAATCAAAGTAACCGTGATTGCCTCTGCTTTGTTGTTCACACGTGCTGTATTTTCTGGCTTTGCATCTTCTAATACCCCAAAAAGGGCTTGCTTCATCTCTCCTTCATCCATCCCATTAGCAGCCTGACTAATAATTTGGATCACTATCGGTTGGATTTTATTAATCAGTAATCGATCGGGTTCACTTGACGTCAGATATTGATAGTGATCCGGCAATCTCTCAAGCTGTTGCCACTCACCAATTTCAACCAAGGCATCATACACCGTCACCATGGCCGCAATAAATTGGGCATCCACTTTAATCCCTTCATGATGCCCTTGATCTTTAATATTTTCTTTTTGTTCACTCACCACCTCTTCCCCATAATGGTAGAGGCTATGCTCGAATCCCTTTAAAACCTTTGCGTCATAAACAGTACTTAAATACTGTTTAAATACATCATCATTTTCTAACCCCGTATAACGATCATAATATTGATATAAAAAATAGCCCAGCGGGATGGCGTAAGTTGGGTTAGAAATTTGTGCAATAACGCGAGCTTTTGTTTTTGCATCTAAAGGCAACATAAGGATATAGCTATCGAGTGTTACCCCGGCGATGGTAAATAAGGTCGAATCACGGGCAAAGCGCGTTGAATAGCTTAAAGACGACGCCATTTGATTTTTCAATATTTGCGCCGAATTGAACAGCCCGCCAACCACAGGCGCATCACTAATAGCAGCGAAAGAAGTTGATGAAAGTAAAGAAGTTAAGAGTAACGCGATGGGTTTTAGCCGCCCAAAAGAATAAAATATCATACTGTTTTCCCTACAGTTATTGCATATGCACATTGTGGCAAGCTTACTCGTAAGGTCAAGCCGTAAGTTATATTTACGTTATAAATCTGCCATATATCCATATCAAAAGTAATGATACCAATTAGGTATTCTATATTGGTTAATTCTATTGCGTTCTTAGCGATTCGAATCTATAACAGTGGAAACAAAAATAATAAATAACACCCTCATCTAACGCTAGAGAAACTTGGCTTAATTTGTTTTTAACTTATTTAATTCGAGGTAATCATGCGTACCAACCAACCTGTCACACAAAAAGAAGTCAAGTTTCCACCTAGCTATAACTTATTATCGGTCACTAAACCAAGCAGCCATATCACTTATGCCAGTAAAGAGTTTTGTGAAGTGGCGGGCTACTCATTAGAAGAGCTTATCAACCAGCCTCACAACCTAGTTCGTCACCCAGACATGCCAGCAGAAGCGTTTAAAGATATGTGGGAGCATTTAAAACGCGGCCAATCTTGGATGGGTATCGTCAAAAATAGATGTAAAAATGGCGATCATTATTGGGTTGATGCGTTTGCTTCTCCGATAGTCGAAAATGGCAAAACGGTTGAGTTTCAGTCGGTACGTTTATGTCCAAGTCGAGAACACATCACCAGCGCAGAAAAAATCTACGCGCAGCTTAAAGCAGGCAAAACACCCAGGCAGTTAAAGCTGCCTCGGACTCGCCTGTGGCAACGTTTGGCCACCGCTTTAGTCCCCATTGCAGGCATCAGTTTTGTGGCTGATACTCTTCTTCCGGGAATAGGCTTAGTATTGATGTTATTACTGTCCATGGTTGCAGGTTATTATTTAACTCGCCGTTTGGAATCGCTCAGTGCCGAAGCACGCAAGATATTTGATAACCCACTAATGGAATTGGTGTATAACGGCCATATTGATGACATTTCTGAAATCAAACTTGCGTTAAAAATGCGCCAATCCGAACTCAATGCTGTGGTGGGACGCATTCAAGATTCAAACCAACAAATTGGTGAAGCCGCCAATTCATCTTCAAAAAACTGCAAAACAACTGCGACCAATTTAGAAGGTCAAACACGAGAAACAGAACAAGTTGCCGCCGCGATCAATGAAATGCACTCTACCGCGAATGAAATTGCACAAAATGCGCAAAGTGCATCAGACGCAACAGAGAAAGCAAAATTGGCCGCCGAAGAAGGTATGGATTCGGTAAAAGATACATTGAATGCAATGCAACAGCTCGCAACCCAACTAGACAGCGCCTCATCGGTTGTCACACAATTGGCAGACCACGGAAAAACCATTGGCCAAGTGTTAATTGTGATCCAATCTGTCGCTGAGCAAACCAACCTGCTGGCACTTAACGCAGCTATTGAAGCTGCTCGGGCTGGCGAGCAAGGCCGTGGATTTGCGGTCGTTGCCGACGAAGTTCGCACCTTGGCACAACGCAGCCATGAGTCCACTAAAGAGATCCAAAATGTCATTGCGCTGATTCAAACCAGCACCCACCAAGCTGTCGATGCGATGCATGAAGGCGCACAGTTATCTAAATTATGTGTTAATAGTGCTAATGTCTCTGGCGATAAACTCAATATGCTACTTACACAAGTGATTGATATTACGGATAGAAATGAACAAATTGCCACCGCCGTAGAAGAGATGGCACGCGTGACTGAAGATATGAACTCAAGCGTTCAATCGATCAGTGATGTCTGTGTTGCGACCAATATTTTGGCCAGTGATACACGAGATGAATGTGAGGATTTAGTGGTAAACCTTAGCTCTCAAGGCACATTAGTTCGCCAATTCCGACGGTTATAATTTTATGTCCTACTAGCCCTAACGAGGGCTAGTCAGTTTA
>NZ_CAWNTB010000220.1:0-18167 GCF_963877065.1 Vibrio sp. V01_P9A10T6 | reverse complement strand
GTGTTAGCCTATTACGATAAATTCATTCAGACCGTTACTGAAAAAGACTATATCCGTTACTTTGCCGCCTCTGGAGCTATCGGTGGGCTTTACAAACGTAACGCTTCTATTTCTGGTGCGGAAGTGGGTTGTCAAGGTGAAGTAGGTGTTGCCTGTTCGATGGCAGCCGCGGGCCTTGCAGAACTGATGGGTGGAAGCCCTGAACAAGTTTGCATGGCCGCTGAAATTGCGATGGAACATAACTTGGGCTTAACCTGTGACCCTGTCGCGGGACAAGTACAAGTGCCTTGTATCGAGCGCAATGGTATTGCTGCAGTGAAAGCGATCAACGCAACGCGTATGGCGCTACGCCGCTCATCGGCACCTCGTGTTTCGCTTGATAAAGTGATAGAAACCATGCTTGAGACAGGTAAAGATATGAACGCCAAATATCGTGAAACGTCTCAAGGTGGTTTAGCGATTAAAGTCGTTTGCTAACGAGCACCTATCTATTTAAAAACCTCGTTCATTAAAACTTAACGCCACTCGCTTAACAGCGAGTGGCGCATTTTACGACTTTACCTCACGATCCAGTGAGGAACTTAAAACTGACCGAAATATTCCCAGCTACTGTTGGTTGGATTGGGATCGGTTGGGTAAGGGAAATAACCGTACTTAGTCACTTTCAAGCGGTAGTAATGATAGCCGCTACGGAAAGCGTATTGATAAATATCGTTCACTTGACCACGCTGGCCATCACTGCCCCACACGCCCATCGCATCTTGTTGATACCACTCCAGTAACGAACGTTCAAAGCTTGCTAAATCACGATTTAATTCCGCAAGATAAGCTTGAATGGTGCTGTCGCTGCCAAGGTAAACCCAATCTAGGTTTGACTCTCCGAGCATCGGGAAAGCTTCCCCCTCTCCTGGGCGTTTTTGGATAAAGTAATGGTTTTCACCATCGATTTGCCCAACAAACACCGCATTTTGCGCCTTATCCCAAGTGGTTGAGGTACGCTCATCCCATGTCAATAAGCGAGATACACCAAAGTAGCTTTGTACACGCGCTTCAATGCTCACACCAACCGCTCTATTGAGCTTGATTGGGTTGAAAGCAAAGTTCACATAGCGATCTGCCGAACCTAGGTATTTCCAACCTTGATTACTGGTTTGATCGGCCGGGAATGCGCCAGCATCTACCATACGCATTACAAAGTAATCACGCATGCCCGTTTCTGGGTTCGGGTAGACATACAATGCCCCCGCTCGGCGATCCGCTTTCGTCACGCCATTGTTTAGAACGCCACGCTCATAGTGTTCGGCCACAAAAGCATCAAACTCAGCGATCGTTGCAAAATCCGTGTTCAGCAGAGTTTCATTCTGTGCGAAGGTTGGTGTCATATCGACCACTTGGCTGTAACCGTACTCTTGGCCAATGATGATTGGGCCTTTGAGCTTATCCAGCAGCGGGTTCTGATCTGGCGTCATTCGAGTCAGTTCTGTTTCACCACCGCGATCCGAACAATGCAAACTCACTTGAGTTGGTACTCCATTCTCCATCGATAAGTTAACGTGGAACTTGTTACTTTCATTGCCAGCGTGGCGAGAGGCACTCAATCGAACTTGTTCGCGGATCCCATCTGCAAATTCAACATCCAACTGACACTGGCCCTGAACCTGGTAAGTAGGACGCAACACTTCATCGCCACGAATAGCATAGCGCCACGTTTGGCCATTTTTATGCATCACACCTGCAACCTGTTCACAGTGATTACCAACGACAAATCCAGCTCCATCGTGATCATTTCCAGACTTATTGAGTGTACATAGGCTCACTTCACCGACATCGGCCGTCGGTGTGTAAGTCACCGTTCCGCGACCATACTTGGAAAGCAGTTCATACTCGCCTTGCGCAGAGGTCATGTTCACGTTGATGTTCCATGTTACATCACGTCCAACAGAACAACGGTCGGTACTGGGTTCAACCCCACCGACAAACTGCGATCTATCGCCATTGGTCGCTTGGAAAGTAAACTTACACAAACGTTGCTGCTCACCATCTATGCGTAATGTTTGCCAAATATCGCTATCGAGCTGTGCCTGAGTCAGGTTCGCCACCGCTTGCCAACCTTCCAACTGATAATCCCCTTGCTCTGGCTGTGGCAGCTCAAACACGTTGCCATAATTCGAGTAAATCAGAGGATAGATTTGGCTAGGGTTCTCATTCTGCGGATCGTAAATCCCCAATAAAGTAACTACGGGTACGCCTACTTGCTGCGGTTTCAGTGTATCGGTTTCTACCACTTTATAACGTTGGGTACTCTGATCCCACTGCACATAACCGCTTGGGCTGTTGCTATCAAGGTTAAAACCGTTGTTCATCCAACGCTGTGCTTTACGCGACTGAGCCGGATGCTCCAAGGTAAAGCGGCTGATGGTGCCAATGTACTCTTGTTCACCGCCATTTTGCGCATCACGCAGGAAACGGAACGCATCTTTAAACGGCGGTACAATATCGTCACCTTGCTGTTGGGTGTAAACGTCGCCTTTCCAGTGCAAGTTACCAATAAAGCGTTGCTGGAACGCATCCCAACCCCAGCCAGATTCCATATCGTGAATCGACGCCATATATGGGTAGTGGCCAAGCCCATAGTTATGGCCCAGTTCATGGGACCATTCATTGCCGGTAGTATTTTGCAGGGTTACTTTACCGCCACCGCCACTGCCGCCATGAACCACAATTTGAGCTAAATCTGTACCTTCTTTGGTATACACCCCGACGTTGGTGTGTGCGGTAATGTGGTTGTAGCGGCGGTTGTATTGCTGCGAATAACCCGCACTACTCTCAATGCCGACGTTGGCGTTGTTAACACCTGTAGAGACCAACGCTTTACCGATCGCTTCACGCATATCGCCGCTGTGCCAACCACCCGTACTCGCACTCTTATCGGTGTACACCACACCATTTGGCATAGTGACAACAGGAAAATAGGCAGGAGTGTAGTCAGCCATCACCAATTTAGACGCGGGTATTTTTTGGAAATAATCCGCGGCCAAAGTTGGAAGATTTTGAATCATCGTATTGTGGTTACGTGGTTGAGTCAGCATGCCCATGTCGATATTTTGAATCACCAACTCAGGCGCACCACCAAACTGGATGTCTCCTTGGCTGAGCACACCTTCACGGCCTAAGTTGTCGGTCAAGCGCAGTGAGAGCTCCGGCTTCATCCAGTTCCATTGCAGCGGCAGTGACCAAGCGTGATGAGAGAACACCACCTTCATACGGCCATTCTCTGGCTGATCCGATGCGGCCAGAGCACTGGGCGGCAGCATCAAGGTGGTGTGCACTAATTCGCCATCGAGGAACACTTCGGCGCGGACTTGGTTAATCTCTTCCCCTTGTTGCGGGGTAAACAGCAGCATCGCTTCACGGTTCATGATCGCATCGAGATGACCTTGACCAGTTAACTCATTGCTATTCGGCGCGACTGATGTATGGGTTTGAGTAATGCTCAACCCACCCTCTAAACTGCCTTGCAAATGGTTCGGGGTTGGGATTTCATCGGCAAAACCGACTCGAGCATCTTGAGTAGTAAAGCGCACTACCTTGGGCTCAGCACAATCCACTGGATTACACGAGTTCAACACCATCTCATATGATGTGCCTGGCTTAAGGTCACCGATAAAAAAGCCCGCAGAAACCGAATCATAGCGGCGAACATCCTTCGCATTACTCAAATTGGTTAAGGTGAGCTGAGTCTTATCGGCTTCATTTTGCCCAAGCCAGTCAAATGACACACCGACATCAGACAGGCTCGAGACGGTTAACGAGGTAATCTCTGGCTTCACTAACGCACCACAATCAGAGGTTTCGGTACGATAGATGACATCACGTTGCCAAATATAGCTACCATCGGCGCGCTTAGACCCGTGTGCCGCAGGAATGTATTCGACAAAGCAGCCTTGCTCGTCCGATTCGTAAACACCAAATTCGCGGCTCATCAGATAAAAACCGCCGTCGTACACCATGAATTCCCAACTCTGATCGACAAAATCGATCACATTGCGATAAGGCGTATCATCGCCACTTTGATAAGGTATAAAGGGGAATTGCAGATCATTTTTGTAACTAAGCCGATAATCGAAGCCTTTATAGTGGATCCAACGCTCACCGTTGCGTTCAAACACCCCTTCTCCACGTTCGGCGGTCGCTTTAATCGATTCTAACCGCTCGACGATTTTTTCCCCGATCTGGATCAAGGTGAGCTCATTTTGCGCCCAAACGGGTGCGCTTCCCAGTAGCCCTGCTACCAGAAGCGTTAATGGTTTCTTATTCATCATTGGATTGCTCATTTTAGTTTATAGTGACGTGCCTGAATTTCAGCAGCAGCAACCCACGAAATCTGCGCTGGTTAAGCAATAATCGATTCCGGATATAGACAACTGGGTTACCGATTCATTATTAGTTACCTAATTTCATTTCGATAGAATCACTATGTCCGTAACGAGATAAGGGTTCCAACCCAATGAGGTTGACGTCTTGAAAGTGAGAATTCACGCGAAAAAGTGTGCAACAAAAATGCATACAAACAATAAATAATTTTATTAAAATCAATCAGAAACAATGATATTTAAGAATATAACACGCACACCGAAAGAGAATGATTACGATTGTTCATGAGCATTGAGAGGATTAAGCGATCAACTTTTTGGCGATTTTATCGCACAGATATTGGCTAAACGGCAGCGTGTCAGTCGCGGTAAGAAAAGAGATTGTATATATGCAGACTGCGTAGGTTTTTATGAACACCTTTTTGCACAGCCTTCTGAACGTGAGATCTCCCGCATAAATAATGAAACATCACATACATAACAAATTAAAATGCGATATAGGTTTAATTTATTGACTGAGCAAATGGTTATCTTAGTTGCGATTTAACTATCCAATGAGAAAATTATGACAACGAAAATTTCATACCTTACCCTACTGGCACTGCTTTGCTCTCCCCTTACCAGTGCGCAGACAGAAAATAGTAACGCTGAGCAACCATCAAGCCATGTGACATGTCGCGCTCACAACCTGACTCTGAATTTAACCACCGATCAATACGCTTCTGAAACAAGTTGGGAAATAAAAAACAGCCTCTCACAGGTTATTTATGCGGGTAATAATTACTCAGACTCCACATCTTATAGCCAAGAAATATGCTTATCGGATGGTGAATATCAATTCACCATCCATGACAGTTATGGTGATGGTATTTGCTGTGGCTCTGGCAATGGCCTTTATTCCTTAGCCAAAGGCTCGGAAATACTGGCCTCTGGTGGAGAATTTCAATACAACCAATCAAACAGCTTATTACTTGGTGAATCAACACCTCCCGCTAACCATGACTATTATCAAGCCGCGATAGGAAAAACAGGTTTTGAACTAAAAACGGCCTTATACAACATCATAAAGAATCATAATAGCCGCGGTTATTCCGCAATTTGGACACTATTACAAAATGCAGACATAGATAACTACTATGAGAATGACGGTTCAATGTTAGATATCTATTCTGAGAAACCTGACAACAACGACAGTGTTAGTTTTACTAAAGTCAGCGATCAGTGTGGTCAGTATCGACGAGAAGGCGATTGTTACAATAGGGAACACTCATTTCCTAAAAGTTGGTTTGGGGGCAGCGTTGAGCCAATGAATTCCGACGGTCACCACTTGTTTGCCACTGATGGTTTTGTCAATGCAAAACGCAGTAACTGGCCATTTGGCGAAGTTGGTCATATCACTTATACCTCAAGTAATGGTTCAAAACTTGGCAGTGCAAGCAATACGCTAGGTTATAATGGCACCGTATTTGAGCCTATTGATGAATTTAAAGGCGATCTAGCGCGCGCCTATTTTTACATGGCAACCCGCTACGAGAACCGTATCGGCAGCTGGCAAGGAAATACTGACAACGCTGATGCCATACTTGATGGTACTAGCACGGTGGTTTTTGAAGCTTGGGCTCTGGCTATGCTAAAGCGTTGGCACCAAGAAGATCCTGTGAGTGCTAAAGAACGCCAGCGCAATGACGCCGTTTATCAATTTCAAGGTAACCGAAATCCCTATATCGATCATCCTGAATATGTAAGCCAAATTTGGGGTCATTAGGCTCTTTATATTGGGTAAGTAGATAGGCGCGATAGTAGTGCCTATCTACTTGTTATTTATTGTTTGTTGTTCGGAATTGTCTGCTGGTATTAGCCTTTATAAATACAACCCGCCGTGCAGGTTTCTTTAATTTCAACTTTGCTGAGCAGTGGTAAGCTTGGCTTTAATTGTTGCCAAATCCATTTCGCAAGCACTTCACTGGTTGGGTTCTCTAACCCTTCAATGTCATTCAAGTAATAGTGATCTAAACGATCATAAATAGGTTTAAATATCGCTTTAATTTCAGAAAAATCAATCACCCAACCAGTATGAGGATCGACCTCACCTTCTACATACAGACGAACTAAAAAAGAGTGCCCATGTAAACGGCCGCACTTATGCCCTGCAGGTACATGAGGTAAACGATGCGCGGCTTCAAACATAAACTCTTTGTATAATTCTGTTTTCATCTTGGTTCTCAAGCTTTTAAAAGAGAGGCAATACTAAGGAATATAGACTCACGAAACAAGTTTCTAGACAGCTTTGTTTGCATTGCAAGACAGATGAAACCGTACAATTTATCACTGTGATACAACGGAAAATCCCACGCCTTTGAGTGATATTTTAAGCATTAATAGGGAATCATGACGTGCCACATCACATTTGTTAAACCTATAGTATGTATAGGGTCACACTCCAAAGACTACAACTTTTGCACTAGTGCATATTAACGCTATATTTACACTGTCACCCTCTCAATAATAATAAAATTATCATGAACTCAACAATTACGTCTAAATTGCTACTTACGCTCATCACCGTTTTTGCTTTTGTATTAACGGTGTCAACGAGCTATCAATATATACAACAACGTGACCTGCTCAATTCGGTGCTGAGCGAGCAGTTACACGATAAAGCGAGTAACTACTTTGATAGCCTCAATATGATGATGTTGACTGGTACCATGGCTCAGAAAGAGACCTTACGCCAAAAGGCACTCGCGCAAGATGGCATTGAACAGGTGCGAGTATTACGTTCAGAGGCGGTCAGTAAACTTTATGGTCCTGGAAAAGAAAATCAACAGCCAATGGACGAGATAGATAAACGCGCACTGGCCGGGGAAACCGTCATTGAACCATTCAATGCTTCCTGGGGGAAAGGATTAGTCGTCGCCTTACCGATGAAATCAAGCCTAGATTACCGAGGCACAAACTGCGTATCTTGTCATATGGCGGAAGAAGGAACCGTTTTAGGAGCTATTCGTCTTGAGTATAACCTGAGCCATGTAAACCAAATGATCAGTACTCACACTGTCATTGCCGTTATTATTATGGCTTCCATTGCCTTTATCGGATTTATGATCACGCTTTTTTTGATCCGCAAGATGATTGTTCGCCCTATCCAGCATACGTCACGATTCATGTGTGAAATCAGTAAGAGCAAAGATTTATCAAAACGGCTTATCAGCACCAAAAAAGATGAACTCGGACAACTCGCGGTCTCCATCAACTCTTTAATGGACACGGTTTCGGACAGTTTGGCAAAAGTGCAAGAGACCTCTCATTCGCTTGCCGATTCAGCAAACCAGTTAACCGACGTAGCACAAACAACCAACCAAGCGGCAAAAAATCAGCAGCGTGAAACCTCTGACGTTCAGCTCAATATTGAAGAGATGCAATCTCAACAACAGACGGTTAATCAAGCTACCGTTGATGCATCAAAGCTTATCAAACATACCGCTAATGTCGCTCAACAAAGTGCACAGCAAGCACATACAGCTAGCGCAGATATCAAAGGTTTGGTAAGCGATATCGAGTCCGTGAAAGATAAAATTTCTGAACTTAATAATCAGACAGGGCTGGTTTCCTCCATTCTTGAAACGATTAAAAGTATCGCCGAACAAACTAATTTGCTGGCTTTAAACGCGGCGATTGAAGCAGCACGAGCGGGTGAACAAGGAAGAGGCTTTGCGGTCGTGGCCGATGAAGTGCGAAAACTCGCCTCACGAACGGCAGAAGCGACTGGAAACATTGAGAAAATCATCGCTCAATTCCAACGTGACAGTGAAACATCGCTCGCCTCAGTTGATTTGGTCTGCTCACATGCGCATCAACGTTCAAATGAAGTCGAAGTTTTATCTTCCGCAATGAGTAATGCAGTACAAGAGATGCAGCAGGTGCTTGATCATGCAAACAATATTCAAGATCAAACACGAACGACCACACAAGTCAGCCAAGAAATTCAAGGGAAGATCGAAGTCATTACTCGACATGCTGATGATACGTCTCAATCGGCAACGCAAACCCGAGAAATCAGCGTCAATTTAAAACAGCTATCGCAGCGCTTAGAAACATTGATGAATCAATTTACGCTTTCTGCTAAGAATTCGGCCACGAATCGACAATAAAGGTTGATGCGAACGAATTGACAGGTAATATGTGCCATTGAATTAAAAAGTAATAAGCAACCCAATGTTTCGCTTGTTTTTTGTCCACTTTATAGAGTGAGAATACTTTTGAACATTGGGTTGAATTTTTACCTCAATGGAGACTATATCAAACATGACTTACGCGCCTGTAACAGACGTATTGAGCGGTAAGCTAGCCGTTGACAGTGAAGTGACTGTCCGAGGCTGGATTCGTTCTCGTCGTGATTCCAAAGCTGGAATCTCTTTTCTTGCCATTTATGACGGCTCTTGTTTCGACCCGATTCAGGCCGTGGTCCCTAATAATCTGAATAATTACAATGACGAAGTGCTAAAGCTCACTACTGGCTGCTCTGTCGAAGTAACAGGTAAGATTGTTGAGTCCCCTGCTTCTGGTCAAGCATTTGAACTTGCAGCAACTGAGGTGAAGGTTGTTGGCTGGGTTGAAGATGCTGAAACCTACCCAATGGCAAAAACTCGCCATTCAATTGAATATCTTCGTGAAGTGGCGCATCTTCGCCCACGCACCAACGTGATTGGCGCAGTGGCTCGTGTACGCAACTCCCTTTCTCAAGCCATCCACCGCTTTTACCACGAGCAAGGTTATTTCTGGATGTCAGCGCCGCTGATTACCGCTTCTGATGCAGAAGGTGCGGGTGAAATGTTCCGTGTTTCAACGCTGGATTTCGCTAACCTTCCTCGTACTGAGCAAGGCAATGTCGATTTCAATGAAGACTTCTTCGGCAAAGAGACATTTCTTACAGTTTCAGGACAGTTAAATGCCGAAGCGTATGCTTGTGCATTAAGCAAAGTGTACACTTTTGGCCCAACGTTCCGTGCTGAAAATTCAAACACGAGCCGCCACCTTGCAGAATTTTGGATGGTAGAGCCAGAAGTCGCGTTTGCTGATCTAAACGATGTCGCGAAACTGGCTGAAGATATGCTGAAGTATGTCTTCAAAGCCGTTCTTGAAGAACGTCGTGATGACCTGGAGTTTTTTGCTTCGCGTATCGACAAAGAGGCAATTACTCGTCTTGAGCAGTTCGTTAATTCAGATTTTGCGCAAGTAGACTATACCGATGCGGTGAAGATCCTAATCGATTCAGGCCGTAAGTTTGAATTTGATGTTGAATGGGGCATTGATCTTTCTTCTGAACACGAGCGCTTCCTTGCTGAAGAGCACTTCAAAGCGCCTGTGATCGTCAAGAACTACCCTAAAGACATTAAAGCATTTTACATGCGTCTAAACGACGATGGTAAAACTGTCGCTGCAATGGATGTTCTTGCCCCAGGTATTGGTGAAATCATCGGTGGCTCTCAGCGTGAAGAACGTTTAGATGTTCTTGATGCGCGTATGATTGAAATGGGCATTGATCCTGAACACATGAGTTGGTATCGCGACTTACGTCGTTACGGTACTGTACCGCACGCGGGTTTCGGCCTTGGCTTTGAGCGCTTAGTATCCTATGTGACCGGTATGGGCAACGTGCGTGATGTGATTCCTTTCCCACGTACACCACGCTCTGCAAACTTCTAAAAATCAAACACGATTTTTGTAAAAACCACCGACGTTAAACTCGGTGGTTTTTTTATTTCCCCAACAATCAGTGTTCACTCTCAATAACAATAGAATGAATTTCAAATAAACATGAGATCAAAATCACCTCAATTTCATCTTCCTTTGTTACATTTAGTTCAATTACATGATCATGTTCACTCTATTGTGCTATGCAACCGAGTTACATTAACCACGTATTCAGATCGATCCATGGCGAGAACTTATATGAAAAAAAATGATGTAGATAATTTGCAGTACAATGGTGAAACAAACGGTGTTCATGGCTGGATGACCCCTTCTGGTCAACCTTACTACTGGCATCCTGATTGGCTTCATATCGCAGAAGATGCTACTGGCTTAAAGCCTAAACAAGCGTTAGATGTGGCAGAAAATGAGCAAGCAACAAAAAAACATGCCGTGTCGGCTATTTTGAAGCATATCAATCAATGGGCTTCAGAAAAGCTCGCCGAACACCCTGAAATAGAAACCGAAGCCATCGAATCTCAAATTGGCTTAAAAAAGTAACTACTACGACTTGTTGGGAGCGTCTCAACAAGTCGGTTTCAACTAAAAATAAATGAAGATCTAATCTACAAGTGCCTCGATGAAGCTCGTTGCAATATTTCCTGCGCTATTTGATTGAGTGGTAGCACCGAACAAGCACCACCACGTTCGATTGCCTCTTTGGGCATACCAAAAACGATACAGCTTGCTTCATCTTGTGCAACTGTATAGGCACCGCTCTCTTTCAACTCATGCAAACCTCGTGCGCCATCATCTCCCATTCCCGTCAAAATAAAACCGACAGCGTTAGGGCCTACATGCTTTGCCGCTGAGCGAAAAAGTACATCGACTGATGGTTTATGCCTGTTAACTGCGGGGCCATCTTTGATTTCGACTTGATAATGTGCACCACTTCGATTCAGTTGCATGTGACGGCCCCCCGGAGCGATCAATGCCAACCCCGGAAGAACTCGGTCGCCATTCTTTGCTTCCCTGACCTCTATTTGACAAAGCCCATTGAGCCGGTCAGCAAACATCGCGGTAAATTTTTCGGGCATATGTTGCACGATAACAATCCCCGGAGAGACTGCTGGCAATGCTGTTAAGATCGCTTCTAAAGCTTGTGTCCCACCTGTAGATGTGCCGATCACGACCACTTTTTGTGTGGTCTTCAATGTTAATGTCGGGTGATTCGGATTCGGCATTGTTTGCTGTACTTTCTTGAGTACATGAGGTTTGGGTTTAACAATATTTTCTAGCTTTGCTTGTGCAGCGGCGCGCACCGCACTTAACATTTCCTGCCGACTTTCTTGTAGAAAATCTTTCAACCCTGCTTTGGGTTTAGTGATAATCGTCAACGCACCCGCTTGCAATGCTTGCATAGTCACTTCCGCGCCACGTTCCGTCAGTGTAGAACAAATGATGACTGGCGTCGGATGCTCCGCCATCAGTTGCTTAAGAAACGTAATACCATCCATACGAGGCATTTCTACATCTAAAATAATCACATCTGGCCATTGAACAGCCATTTTTTTTTGAGCGAATATGGGATCAGAAGCAGGAGTAAGCACTTCAATATCAGGTTCATTACTCAACAAAGCGCTGATCACTTGCCGAACAACCGCGGAGTCATCCACGATTAATACTTTTATTTTTTTCATGTAATGCCTCTATAAGTCGACACTCAATGGCTGATTAATAAGCTACCTCTCTTGCAGAAGATCGCCCATATTGAACCCAAACATCACCATTTTGGACATCAAAAAATACTTTACGATAACGCTTTCCACCTACATCATTGCGGCTTACTTGAAAACCGTGCTCTTTCAGTAACTGCATACCCAGTCGCACATTTTGTTGTGCAACATTTATCGAAGCGACTTTGCTGTAGTGACCTGCAAACATAGTGCTACCTCCAAATACTTTAACAACACATTCCTTAGGATTGATTTGATGTCGTCGACACTGAAGGGAAAAGTACGCCACAACATCGCTAGCATAATAGCCTTCAGGTTGTTTGGCCTCTTCACCTAGGGCGGATCGCTGGCTCAACAGATAATGGCACATACCCACTAACTGCGTTTTTGGATGCCATAACGTAATGGCAACGCACGAACCCAGCAGCGTATGAATCCAACCTCTGTGATGACCAAAAAATATCTCACCAGGCATCAAGTTCAGAGCCTCTGTTTTAGGTAAAAATTCGTTCGCCATTAATCACAAATCCCTCGTTTTTGATAGATAGACGGCTGCAGTAATTGCAAGTCATCGCAGTTAAGTCCATTTAATGTTTCAGAGTGGCCTATTAATAAAATACCGCCACTTTTTAATCGGTTCGTAACGTTACTGATGACTCTTTGTTTGGTATTTTGATCAAAATAAATCATCACATTACGTAAAAAAATAAGATCAAAGTGACCAAGTTCATCCAACTGATTTTGTAAGTTCGCTAATCCGAATTTTACTTTTTTCCTTAATGAATTAACGATTTTCAATGTGTCATGCTTGGTATCGATGCCTTTTCGGCAATACGTTTTGAGATAGGCTTTCGGTATATGTTCATGGCGTAGCATCGGATAAATACCCTGTGATGCAATTTGCAACACTTGACTATTGATATCGGTACCAACTATTTGCCATTCTCCTTGGTAACGGCTGTCTAATAACATTGCCAGAGAATAAGCCTCTTCACCTGTCGAGCTTGCTGCGCTCCAGCAACGGATCTGTTTTTTACCCCATACAGTGAAGAGATGGTGCTGGATATAAGCAAAATGGGCCTCTTCTCTGAAAAAGTACGTTTCATTGGTGGTCAGCAAATTGATGACTCGTTGCCGCTCAAGTTTGCGTACTTGCTGATCGCTAAATTTCGTCAAATACTCAAAATACTCCCGATATGAACTTATACCGAGCTCTCTTAAGCGCCCGCTTAAACGCCCAACCACCAACGCTTTCTTACTGGGTGTTAGTGCGATACCTGCAGATTGATATATCCAGCCACGATACAACTCAAAGTCTGCATCACTGATGATGGACATTTGCTCCATGGCTGAATTCCCAAGTTGCTGAGATTTGTGCTTAACTTGCAAGTTCATTCTGCTCTTTGACCTGTTCCATCATGGCCAGCTCTTCAACAGATAGGACTTTATCCTCCGCTAAAATAATGACAAACTCTTCATCGAATTGAGCCATACCACAAATAAATTCGGTCCGGATCTTGGTACCAAAATTAGGGGCAGGTCTCATAAACTTACTTGATATTTCAATGACTTCAGAAACACTGTCAACCATAACACCTAGGTCTTGACGCTGTTCTTCATTCGTCACTTCGATAATGACAACACAAGTCTTTTTATTCACTTCTTGCGGTTTAAGATAAAAACGCCGAGCTAGGTTGACGACAGGTACCACTTCACCACGCAAGTTAATAATGCCTTGAATGTAGTCAGGCATCATTGGCACCTGAGTTACTTTGCCATACTCTAATATTTCCTTAACATGCAAAATCGCAAAGGCGTACATTTCACCATTGAGCTGAAATGTTAAGTACTGTTGATCTTGTGCTAATTCTGTATTGGACTTAGCCAATATCATCGAGTTAGCCTCAACCGGGATAAGATTAGCCACATTCACCTCCAGCCACTAAAAGCGCACATACTCAGGTTCATCGTCCATAGAGACAAACTCAACATCTTTCTTCTGTTTAGGGCGTTGCTGCTCGTGGTGAACTGAAGATTTATTTGCTGCTTCACGGCGATTATTTTCTGTTTTGAAGAAGGTCATTAGTTGCTGGAGCTGCTGTGCTTGGCTACTCATCTCTTCAGAGGTCGACGCAAGCTCTTCTGATGCGGAAGCACTTTGTTGCGTGATACTGTTGAGCTGTTCCATCGCTTGGTTAATTTGTGTTGCTCCGGTTGCTTGTTCCATTGAAGCTGCGTTGATCTCTTGCACTAAATCGGATGTTCTTTGAATAGAAGGCACCATTTCATCCAGCAGTTTTCCGGCTTGTTCCGCTAAACCAACGCTATTTTTAGCAACCTCACCAATTTCTTGAGAAGCAACCTGACTGCGCTCTGCCAATTTTCGGACTTCTGCAGCCACCACTGCAAAACCTTTACCATGCTCGCCAGCTCTAGCAGCTTCGATTGCGGCGTTGAGCGCAAGTAAGTTAGTTTGATAAGCGATATCATCAATAATACCAATTTTCTCAGCTATCGATTTCATCGCTAACACGGTTTTAGCTACCGCTTCTCCACCTTCTTTCGCTTCTTTAGCCGCTTTACCTGCCATGCTATCGGTCACTTTCGCATTTTCAGTGTTTTGCGCGATTGAGGCTGACATCTGCTCTACCGACGAGGTAGTCTGTTCAACACTGGCCGCTTGTTCACTCGCACCTTGACTTAAGTTCTGAGCGGTAGCTGAAACTTCTTCGGATGCAGAAGCCAATGCATTACTTGAGCTATTCACTTCACCTACGATGTCTGACAACTTGGCCACCATTTTTTGCATGGCTTCAAGCAAGCGACCCAATTCATCGCCTGACGTCGCTTCAATTTTACCTGTTAAATCACCCACAGCGAGTCGGTTAGCCAGCGCCACTGCTTGCTCTAAAGGATTACAGATCCCGCGGATCAAGGTAACCGCAAATCCAATACCAAACAGTAGCCCCAATATAATTGATCCAATGGCTATCATTTGTAGGTTGGCATAAAGCTCAACCTCATGGTTATAAACATTCTGCGCTTCATTAGATTGCAGCTGAATTAATGCATTTACTGTTTTTTCAACGGGTGCATAGAGTGGGCGTACTTTATCAACCGCAAGGCGAGTCGCTTCATCAATGTCTAAACGTCGCAAAGCATCAATGGTGGGCTGTAGAGCTTGCTCAACAAAGACTTTATTTTGTTCTTCAAATTGTGTTGCTAATTCAGCCTCCTCCTTGGTTAATTTAGTTAACTTGTATTTGCCCCATTTGTCATCAATCACTTTGAGGTGGTTCTCAACCGTCTCAATCTGAGCACGAATAATATCCGCTTCTGGGTACAGTTGTGAGAAAGCCAGCGCTATACGATTGCTCAGAAGACGAGATTTAATGTCACCGATAGACAGTGCTGGTACGGTTCGGTCATAGTAGACCGTTTCTAGCCCATGCAGTGTTTTTTGCATGCCATAAAGCCCGAGTGATCCGACCACAATGAGTAACAAACTTAAGATGCCAACTAGCATACTTAGTTTGAATTTAACTGAAATATTTTTAAACATAGCCTATTCCTTTCTGACGATGTAATTGAGCCAAGTTAGTGCATTGCCAATAAGCGATGCTTCGACTCTTCCTTCATAATATGTTGCGATAAACTGGCGATATCTAAGATAAGAGCAATATCCCCGCTGCCCAAAATAGTCGAACCGCTGATTCCTTTAACCCGTGAAAAAATCGGCCCAAGTGGCTTAATTACGGTTTGTAATTCCCCCAACAAATTATCCACGATCAAACCAGCACTTTGCCCCGCACTACTGACCACCACCACATTTTGGCGTTTTGAGCGACGCGCAGTGAGGTTAAATTGCACTCTTAAATCAATTAAAGACAGCACTTGTCCCCTGAGATTAATATAAGGTTTGCCTTGGCCATCTTTGAGCCACTGGTCATCAAGTTCGACGCATTCTTGAACGGCATCCAATGGCACAACGAAGGTTTCGCTACTCACTTCAATTAGGAAACCATCAATGATCGCGAGTGTGAGCGGCAATACAATGCGGATAGTTGTTCCTCGATTAAGTAGGCTGTGAATCTCTACTCGACCTCGCAAATCAGTAATATTTCGCTTCACTACGTCCATACCGACACCGCGTCCTGAAATATTGGAAACCTGCTGGGCCGTTGAAAAGCCGGGCTCAAAAATGAGCTGAAAAATCTCGTCATCGCTCACGAGTTGGTTTTCATCAAGTAGCCCTTTTTCAATCGCTTTTGCGCGCAATTTTTCGCTGTTGAGCCCTTTTCCGTCATCGCTCACATCGATCACTATATTGCCTGAGTCATGGTAAGCATTGAGCGTGATGGTGCCGTGAGAAGGTTTACCATTTGCGACACGCTCTTCCTCTGTTTCAATGCCGTGGTCAATCGCATTGCGCACTAAATGCATTAAAGGATCGCCAATTTTTTCAATCACTGATTTATCTAATTCGGTATCCGCACCGGTAACCGTGAGATGAATACTTTTGTTTAGCTCCTTCGCCATATCACGAACAACGCGTTGAAAACGGGCAAATGTCGCACCGATAGCCACCATTCTAAGCTGTAGTGCCGCGTCTCTGACTTCTTCGAGAAGGCCATTGAGCCGTGCAACAGATTCAATCATTACATTTTCGCCAATTAGCTCCGCCTGTAATGCACTGCCGGCACCTGCGGTGACCAATTCCCCGACTAAATTAATTAAGGTATCTAACTTTTCAGCATCCACTCGCAAGCTTTTTTGCTCTTTGGTTAGCGCCTCTCGGGCTTTACTTTGTTTATCGACCGCCGCATTGAGTACGGGTGCTAATTGAGCATCAGCCTGAGTGATAATTTCGCCTATGGGTATCGCGTCCGAACTCGCTTCTCGCCGCTCACTTTGTTGCTGCAATGCACGCTTCAATTCAGTCTCAGTGAGCGCGCCACAACGAACTAATATTTCGCCAATTCTATAATTTTCATCGGGCATTGATTGAATGTGATCAATGAAGTCACCCACTTTGGCACTGGGTGGAAAGATGCGAACGTCACCTTCTTCACGAATGAATTCAAACACGTCTTCGATTTGTTGTTTAGATGCCGGCGAATAGAAACGCAGTTCAAAACCCAAATAACAACATTCCGGATCAAAGTTGTGCCAATCAGGTAATTTTCGGTCGGCAGCCTCGATATAAATAACCTCTCCCAGCGTAGTTAAATAAGAAAGAAAAGAGAGCGGATCCATACCATCTTGGAATGCATGAAGCGGGAAAGTTAAAGAGATATGCCAGCAGAAATTGTCGAGTGCGGTGTGATCAGGTTCAGATTCCGTGGTTGGTGAATGACTTTCTGGTTCAGATTGACCTAAAAACTCAGACAATCGGGCTCCTAAGCGCTGTCCGGTAACGTCATCTTCTGATGACTCTTGCCCCGTTTGAGCATCATCAATCAAGCTCACCATGTGATCGCGGCACTCAAGCAACAAGGAAATATGTTTTTCATGCAACTTAAGTTGTTCTGAGCGCAATAAATCAAGCAAGCTTTCTACTTTATGAGTAAAACGAACGATCTCATTTAAGTTAAATATCCCTGCTGAGCCTTTTACAGTATGCGCTGCTCGGAAAATTGCGTTTAATCGCTCATTTAAGCCATCAAGATTCCCGCTATCCAGTTCAAGAAGGTCAGATTCCATCCCTTCAAGCAACTCCCTACTCTCATTAAAATAAGTTTGGAGCGCCGCAGCCATCATTTCGTCCATAGTATCTCCCTGGGGCTTCGTCATTAGCTTGTCACTTTGTCTTATTGTGAACTCGAAAGAACGATAGGGTCATGAAACCATCCCACTAGCCCTAGTTTACCCAGCACATCCACCACGACTTCACTGTGATGAATCAGTTCACATCCCTGTTCTATTCTTGCTTTTTTAAATGCCATCAATACTTGTACGCAACTGCTATCCAGAGCAGTGACTTGGGAAAGTTCAATGGCGATCTTCTCGCTATGAGACACAAAAGGGGTCAGCTGCTCAAACAAATTTCGAGCCTCATAAATCGTCAGTTCACCGTCAAGTTTTAACATTAATTGCTCATCGGTTTGGTGTGGAGTCAGCATAATCCCCCCTTAGGCTTGGATCAGTTTTGCTACGGCGGCAAGCATCTGTTCAGGTGCAAAGGGTTTTACAACCCAAGCTTTCGCACCCGCAGCACGACCCTGTTCTTTTTTCGATGCCTCAGATTCAGTTGTAAGCATAATCACCGGCGTAAATTTTGTGTCTGGCCTTTGCTTCAGCTCTTTAAGTAAGGTAATGCCATCCATATTCGGCATATTTACGTCGCTGATGACCAAATGAACACGAT
>NZ_CAWNTB010000219.1:0-13580 GCF_963877065.1 Vibrio sp. V01_P9A10T6 | reverse complement strand
CTTAAAAGGTACACAACTTGCCGAAATTACAGCTATCGGTGTATATATGTTTGATATATATCTTAACAAAAACAAACTGAGCGTTAGTTTATCTAATGAAGTTAGAAAATCAAGCGAACCTACCACCCCTACTAAAACAGAACTAAAGAGAACGATATTAGCAGCATTTCTACCATATATTCTCATTCTTTCCAGTCGTTCAAATGACTTTGAAGATATGCCCACACCTTCCATCTCGCCCGCGGCTTCGGCCGCTGCTTCCATAGCATCTTTCTGAGATTCCTTTGTATCTTGTCCCGCTTTCTTCTTTTGTTTAACTTTTGTCAAAATAAACATGAACACGATCAAAAAAACGATATTGAAGCCTGCCAAATAAGGTTCAAAGTAAAATAAAAAAATTAGAGAAACAAAGGCTTGAGCAAAAACAAAAGCATTCAAGAATAAGGCCCTCACCGCTCCAAATGTACCATCCATATTTTTATAGAATGTTTCATCGCCATCACAGCTAATAATATGAGTTGAACTTTTATACTTTGCCAAAAGACTTTCTCTTAATCTTAAAACCAATCTAGAAAGTCCAACCCTACTTACTGAAAGAACCTTAGAACTAAGCACTAAAAGTAAAATTGCCGGAATAAGAGAAATTACTAACTGTTCAACTTTAGTAAACTCAAATGGGATATATGAAAGGGCTTTAGTTATATATCCGGAACTTGTATCGTCGATATAGTGCTGCACACCAAAGTAGAATAGGCCGATCGCAAAACCTTGAAGAAATATTGATGCTATATATATTGCCACGAGCAATAAAAATGAAGAGCGCTCTTTATTAGAAGCGCCCTTAACTAGAAGATAAGACAGGTTCATCAGAGAAATAAATGCAGCATACTCACCTTTGCTTAGATATTTATTCATTATATGTACTGAAATATTTTTTCTTTAAAAACTTTTACGGCTCGCTCTGTATCAGATTGTAACTCTGATCTGCACACAGGAATGCCTTCAACGCGAATGCCAGAAAGAAGGCATTTTTTAACTAGTCTGTTAGATACCTTACGATTACCAATAAATTTCACGGTGCTAAATGAGATAAAAATTATATCCCTTTCAATCTCTTTCTCTAGCTTTTCGATTGACATGGGAATGCGAGAAAGAATTTTTCTCTTAAATCGCATTGGTAGTTTAGCGTCAGAAACTACTCTCGCCAGCTTATCTATGAATTTTGAGTTTTTCACAACAACAGTTTTATCGGTAGTAATGATCTTCTCGCGCCACTCACTTTGGCTTAAAGGAATATCATCGTTATCAATATGTTCTATACACGCTTCATATAAATACGATGTCACGGCCTTATCACCAAAGATGAATATTTTCTTGTCTGGAATCTGTCGCAAAGTTTCAGTCTTCTCTGTGATAAAACCATTCGAAGCAGCGAGTACTGTTGCAGGGTGCTCTAAAGACAAATCCTCGCATTGCTTTAATGAAAAATCACTTATTATCTCTTTGAACAAAAAACCGTTTGTCCCGTTTAAAAGATCATCATCTACCATTACATTTCGCTTGATCTCGTAGTCTCCTACGAGACTGGAGTACTGAAAATACATCGATGCTCCTATTTGATATCTAAGTAAGCTTTTACAACTTCAATAATCTTATATGTAGACATTTCGCTACTGTAAGGCTGAATAGAACCTTTTAGCATTGTCATACAATAATCTTTGAGTGTTTCACTAGTCATATTGTCGAAAGCATCAATCGTATGGATATATCCAAGTTGATGAAGCTCTTTCCAGATAGGGTCATCACGCAACACTACAGACTTCACACCAGCGTAAGCAGCATCTTTTGGAAGACCACCTGAGTCTGTGACAACACCAGTAGCACTTTTTAGCGTTTTGATCACTTCTGAATATTTTAACGGCTCAATCACTTTAATTTGACTACTTTCCAAAAGTGCCAATTCTTCAGCAGAAGCCTTTACTCTAAGGCGCGGATGCAGAGGAAGGATGACTTCTGAACTTTTTGAAAGCTCAACCAACGTTGCTAGAATCAAGCGACGACGTATATCATCATCTACGTTTTCAGCTCGATGGATGGTCACGAGAATTCGATCTTTTATATCCGGCACTTCACTCAGCCGTTCACTCAGCCGTTCACTCATAATGTGAAACGCATCATACATCAGATCCCCAACTAAATGGTTTCTGTCTGATGGCAAACCTTCTTTAGATACGTTGTTATGGTCTAACTGAGTTACACAGAAATGGTGCTTTGCAAGATGGTCAGTAACCTTTCGATTAACACCTTCTTGGATACCTATGTGTTCTTCAGTTCTAACACCGGCCTCTAAGTGTCCGTACGGAATGTCTAACTTTGCACATGCGATTGAGCCTGCAAGAGTGGAATTCGTATCACCATAAAGAAACACATAATCTGGTTTAAATGACGCTAGCTCATTCCAGATGTTTTCGATCATCATCGGAATTTGTTTTTCAGGTCCAAACCCTGCAATATTTCCATAAGTGATATTTTGGAAAGCAAACTCTTTAATTAGTTCCTCTGACATATTTTTATCGTAGTGCTGACCTGTATCATAGATTTTTTGAATGATACTCTCATCAGAGTAAAGAGCGGTCCATAATGGGAACAGCTTGATATATTGAGGTCTTGTTCCAACTATATGTAGGATTTTATTAGTCATTTTTCACACTCATTGTTACTAATTCAAAACGTTCGGCGTAACGAAAGCCCGAAGCGATACCGGCTTCTATAGCGAGACTCTCAATCACATTAGGCTGGCTATAACTTCTTTGGGATTGGCTTTCAAAAGCAGAAACAGCTTCAATCTTTTTCCTTAGGTTGTCTTCTGTAAGCTCAAAAAACACATTACCCACTACTTTTCTGGTATTCCAAGGATGAGTGTAGCCTAGTAGGGTAGATTGTTTAAATGCTCTAATTGCTTCGCAAGCTAACGTGTTGTGATCTTGATGATAATCATTTTCGGAGCTTGTAATCACTAAATCAGGCTTAATAAGCTCACGCAATTTTATAAGATCTTCAAGAATTTCCTGGCGATAATAAGAAAACTTTCGTACAGGATAATCATAGAAGTGAATATCTGCTTTGAGGCCCAAAATTTCAGCAGAGGCTCTTTGTTCATTTAGCAATTTTTGGGCATCCGCACTCTTAGGCAGAGATTCAATTGGGTTACTAAATACAGCAAGATAAACCTCTACACCTTGTTCTATGAGTACTCGCACTAAGCCTGCAGCACCGAACTCTGTGTCGTCAGGATGCGCAGAAATGAATAGTGCCCGTTTTGTTACGTTAAAAATCATTTTTCTACTCGTAGTTTTTTAGCAGGATTTCCAGCTATAACTCCAGCTTCAAAGGATTTTGTGACACAGGCTCCTATGCCAACGAAAACCTCATCCCCTAGTTCAGCACCGTTGATAACAGAACTATTCGGTCCCAACCAATCACCCTTGCCTATAGTCACCGACCCAGACAACGTTGTTGAAGCCGTTAGAGTAGAATTCGCACCTATCTGACAATTGTGGGCAATATGGACATGGTCATCTACGAGTACATTTTCTCCAACATTTGTTGCTTTAAAGGTGCCAGCCACAACAGTGACGTTATTACTGATCTTAGTGTTTCTACCTATGTAGGCTCCACCTGTATGGATAAATTGATAACCCACACTATTAAGTCGGCCAAAACCGAATCCTTGAAAACCTATCGAGCAATTGGCACCAATTTCTACGCCTTCATCGACATAAACATTAGTATCAAGCTGGGTTGAATGGTGAATTTTGGCGCTTGGATGAACATAACTAATTTGATCGCATTTAGTCCACGCACCACGCCTCGATCTCACCGCGATATTCATTAAGTAAGCGTAGACATCTCTCGGGTTGTTACAAATACACAGTGTAATATTTGTCGCGGATAACCAATTTTCAGGTTTACATTTTGCAAGAATTACAGAGACCACTTCAGTGTTGTCTAGTGTCCAACCGTTGTCTTTTGTGTTAAATACAATTGAGAAATCAGTAATGCTTGATAGAGTCTTAAACTCATAGGGGGCTTCGATCGGTCGGCCATGTACTTCGGTTAATCTGGCAATGTCCTTAATTACATATTTATCTAGAATAATTCTCACGTTTGCCATTTTATAAACCTATGAAACTAGAAAGTTGTTGGTTGACTTGGCCATTTTCTTCAACGACACCTTGTACATTTGGGAGTGGAAGATAATCAACGATCCATCCGTCTCTGCTAAACTCACTGGAAATATATATACTTTCATTTTCAGGTAACTGACGAATCAAACAACAGGTAGATATGTTTATATCCTCAAAAAGGATATTACCTTTATAGTTCTTCAGTTCCTTTTTCAACTCCAAATATGAACTGTTATGTTTTTCAAAATAGTTATCAAGTACTTCCCAGTTTCTTTTCTTAAGGTGTTTAGCCATGGCTAAAGGAAAATCGGCTGTTAAACTAACTCGTTTAACATTTTCCAGTCTAGTTTCACTCTGGTTTTTACTAGTGAGTCTATTTAAACTCTGATGACATCTCAATTTAACAAATTCGATTCGGCTTTCTTTTGAATATTGATAAAAACCTTTATCTTCTTTTCTTGGGCTGACTATAAAACTGCTACGTGTCTTGTTTCTGGTAGAGTCAGAGACGTGTCGATATTTTACGACGTCAGAGTCCGGGTAAACTATTTTACCTAACTTGGCAATTGTTGCCCATAAGTCATAGTCACAGCAAAACCCTGTATAGTTTGGTGGCAAACAATCATAGAGTGAATCCGAACGTTTCCACATCACGGCGCAACCGTTAACGTAATTACCTTCATACAACCGATTCTCGATTTTATCTTTATCAGGAGACCAAATTGTAATACGTCCATCGATGTATTCGTATATTGCCTTACCGATGGCCATTGAAGCATCAGGGTCTTTTTCAAGGGCCTCTACAAGCTTGATAATAGCGTACTCTACGTGTAGATCATCTGACGGTAGGTAGATACAGTACTTTCCTGTAGCAAGTTCATGCCCAAGATTAAACGTATAAGTTGAAGCAATAATACCTGTACCCGGCTTCTTAAAGTATTTAACATTAGGGTACTCTTCAGCTAGATGTGCCAGCTCCTTATCACTGCCATCATCTATGATAATATGCTCATAATTTGGATACCTCTGGTCTCTTATTGATTCAATGCACTCTCTCAATAGAGGGTATCTTCCGTTCGACTCGCTTACATAAGCAAACGTGATAACTGAAACTTTAGGAAAATTATCCATTATAACACTTCCAAAAATAGTCGAGTTCTTCGTCAATTACTTGGGCTACATTTTCCTTAGAGTGCCTCAAAGCTCTTTCTAGCAAATAAACTCGTAACTCTTCTCTTTTTTCTGGACTTATTGAGGTAATTTTATTTAACTTGTCCATAAAGTCGCTCTGATTACCATCCTTGATTGTAGTCCCTTCCTCAAGGTCCCAGAAAAAAGGGTACTCCTCCCCTAATTCGTCCACTCGAGCATCATAACGGGGTAATAGTATAGGAACACCAGCAGCCATTGCCTCTAAGACTTTCAAAGATCCAGCTATGTTTCCCGACGCATCTTGGTTGTACCAAATTGCAGATGCACTATGTAACATATCTGAAACTTTTTCTTGCGGTATTCTGGGCACATTCACTATTTGATTAGGAATGCTAATTTTCTTGCCTGCACCCACGCATTCAGCTTGGATTTTTCTAGAGACTGAGCTATTAGATAAAGCGGAGATGACTTGATATGGGTAATTAGATGGTCTAATTGGCCCGAAATGACGGATAATTTTCTTCTCGTTTTGAGTTTTTCTGAAAATCTTTACTAATTTTTGTTTAAAACTTAGTGGAACTACCACGCTTTCTACTTTCTCTTTTTCTTTTACAAAATGCGAATCATCAATAACCTGAGGAAATAGAATACATATTTCAGGAGCTTTCATGTTTTCTGGATAGGTTGCTTGAAAGTACTCATATTTGCTGCTGTCATACTTCTGAAGTGCAGTTTTCCAAGGTTTGGTCATACATACTATACCATCAGCTTGTTCAAAGCACTCTTCATCATATGGGCTAGCAAACCAAAGTTTGGGAGAAGGTGAATCTAGGAAAACCTGCTTGTTGTTGCGAATGTAAACTAGATCATACTCCCCGTCTTTAGGCGTATGAATAACACGATTCTTATCACCAAAAGCCCTATCTTCAGGATTAACAATAACACCATTATAATATACCTCATACTCTTCGAGCATTGATCTAATGATATTCATTTCGTTTATTCTATCGCCAGACATTGGCTCAAGGTATGCTTCTGAACTCAGCAAAAAATATATTTTCTTCTTAGGTGCGATCATTTTTTCTGACTCTTTCTATAAATTCTAAGTATCTATTTGGTATATCTTCACTAAAAAAAACCATCGACTCGTTCTGATATTTACTACTAACATCATCATAGCAACTTATCGAATCTAATATTTGCTTTGCGGCTTCATCAACGCTTTCAATTGTATGACACATAGGGAACGCACGTTTCGCTCCATCAAAAGGAGCTAGCAGTGGCCAGTTTCTAACTACAGGGACACATCCATAAGCCATACCTTCAATAATAGATTCATGAGAACCTTCCCTTTCGCTAGTGGAAAGCATAAAGCCAACTTTTCTAAAGAACGAGTCAACATTAGAAATATATCCTAATTCCTGAACTACTCCGTCCGGGAGTAAGCTAATTTCCTTAAGCAACAATTCGTTTTCTTTTGAGTGTATTTCACCTAAAGTTTGACCACATAGCAATAGTTTAAACTCATTATCCTGTTGATAAACAATCTTAAAAACTTCAAATGCAAATCTAAAATCCTTGACGGGTAATGCATATTGCATCATTCCCAGAGTTTTTTTTCGACCTAGAGTAAACTCTATAGAAGCAGGACAAACGCGTTTTTTACAACGAATATTATCAATAACATCAATAGGAAGATTAGCAGGGAGCAACCACCCCCACATTTCTAAAAACATATCTCGAATGCCGTTAGAAATGAAAACTAAGCCATCGATTCGACCAAAGTTTATTGTTGGAGGGAAAAATGAAAGAACTTCGTAGGAATGAATCCTGACGATAATTTTCTTGTCTGCACCACTATTTTCAAGCACCCAATTGGTATTATGATTAAGCCAATCAACAAATATCACGTCAGATTTCGCGTAATACTCATCAAATTCAACAGAAGTATACTGCCTGTTTTCTTTATTAAATTCTTGCTTTTTCCGAAATGTTATCGCAAGGTTTTTGAATGCTTTTTCCCTATGATATTTTGATCTATTCTTAATTTTATTCTCTTGAAAAAAGAGTGAATCAAAGTCATTAATATCATACTTTAGACAATCAATGCCTTTTTCCTTAAACGTATCATAGAGAGGCTCGATAAAGTGCCAGCTCCTTGTAGTAAAAAGGATACTTCCATTGAATGCCCCATATTTTACCCTACTCTCGGCTGTGTTATTCGCTTTTTTTGCTAGGTGGCGACCCAGTTTCGAACTATCCAAACCATTAAGAGCCTTCCTATAATTTTTGCCTAGTCCTTGGTAGGTATTCAGATCGTGCAATCTATCGTTGTCACCAGTTTTTTCATTAAAAATAGCAGATAGAATTTCTATCTTAGCAACATATCCAAGGTTAACGAAAAAAGGAGAAATGCGAATAACATATCTCAGAATAGTAACAATAAAAGACTTAATACTTCTTTCAACGTCATTCATTATTTTTTATAGATATCCATGCATTGGCAAGCTAAAAACCTGTTTTGAAAGTTTCTCTGCTATTGGGAAATCACCTTCTTTGTAGCCTAGATATTTAAATGCTGTCTGCATATGCATACATGTTTTATAGTACACCATTGTTGGTATACCTAAAGAACTGTACTCTTGCATTGAGCGTTCTCTATTATCGCTAACTACCGTATATTGAGCCCAAGAGCTGTAATAACCATCTGGTGTATAAGGTGTTATAAATTTATCTGATAGACATTTATTGTAACTTTCTGCAGCTTTATTTCTGTTTTCTAACTCCGTAGGGAATTCAGCTAATTTCTCAAGGAGGATCGCAGCCTGAATAGTATCTAAGCGACTATTTAAACCAATTCTAACATTGTCATATTTGTCTGTTCCTTTACCATGAACACGATATGACTCAATTAATGCAGCCAGTTTGTCATCATTGGTAAAAATAGCCCCACCATCACCATAGCAACCTAGTGGTTTTGCCGGAAAGAAGCTTGTTGTAGCGATATTCCCGAAACTGCCAGCTTTTTTTCCGTTTATGGAACCGCCGAAACCTTGAGCTGCGTCTTCAATCAGTTTCAAATTATATTTATTTGCAATTCTTTGCAGCTCTACATAATTAGCCGGAAGACCAAATAGATCAACGGATATGATTGCTTTTGGTTCCAGATCGCCTTGTTCTATAACCTTGACAATTTGACTTTCTAAGCTTTTAACGCAAATATTAAATGTACGCTCATCAGAGTCAACGAACACTGGAGTAGCTTTAGCATAAGCAACAACTTCAGCCGTAGCAAAGAAAGTGAACGTTGGACAGAACACGGCGTCTCCTTCACCAACTTCAATAGCCATTAAAGCTAACTGAAGTGCATCTGTACCATTAGCACATGTAAGGGCGTGTTTTACTCCTACATATTCCGCCAACGCATCTTCAAGTTCTTTAACTTCAGGACCCATAATATAATGACCGTGATTTAAAACGTCTTGAATCCGTTTATCGATTTTGCTTTTTAGATGCTTATATTGTGATTCTAAATCTATAAATTGCATGAAATTCTACTCTGAAAGCAATGAAACTGTATCACCGTCAAGCACATATTTTTCGCCGGTATGCTGACATGTAGCAATACCCGATCCCGATACTGGTAAATCGATTTGTTCGCCATACTTGCTCATCCAACCAATTTGCTGGGCAGGAACACCAACCATCAATGCATATGCTTTTACGTTCTTATTGACTACTGCACCAGCACCAACCAGTGCGTATTCGCCAATTTCAATACCACATATAATTGTACAGTTGGCACCTAGCGTAGCCCCCTTCCTAACAGTAGTCGTTAGATACTCATTTTTTCTCTCTATAAAAGAGCGAGGGTTGTATACGTTTGTGAAAACCATGCTAGGTCCACAAAAAACACCATCTTCTAACACTACATTATCGTAAACAGAGACATTGTTTTGGATTTTAACGTTATCCCCGATTACGACTTTGTTACCAACGAACACGTTTTGTCCAAGAGAAACACCCGTACCGATTTGGGCTCCCCCACAAACATGAACCCAATGCCAAATTTTTGAGTTTTCTCCGATAGATGCACCGTCATCAACAATTGCGGTTTCATGCACAAAGTAAGTCATTTTTTATTCCAATCGAAAAAGAACACCGAAGTGCTGCTTTTATATTTTCAAACTAGTTTAGCCATTAATGGATGATGGTTTTTACTGGATGTTTCAATTGGCATCGTCCTGATTTCGTCAACAGTTCGAATTGCGGTTTCGTTATCATCCAATCCATAACCCTTTCCAGCAAGAATTCGTTCATAGCTTTTAGTGTGGAGGCCTGTAAAACCACCAGAGAACTCAAGTTGCTCACCTTCGATGTCAATACTTCGGTAGGTTTTCTTTTCTCCCTGCACTGCGTTATCAGGAAGATTACCTTCGTCGATAGATAAAAACCACTTAACGCACGCTTTTTCATATTCCAGATAGCCAGCGGTGGTCTTATCATCGCGATAGTGCACTTCATTATGCTTGATATCGCCAAAGATGAAATGGAGCATGTCATAGAAATGAACACCAATGTTGGTAGCAACACCACCAGACTTTTCTTCAAATCCTTTCCAAGATTTCAAGTACCACTTACCTCTAGATGTCATATAGGTAAGTTCAACGTCAAATATTTTGTCTCGTGGAGAGTTCTGTACTTTTTCACGCAATGCAATGATAGAAGGGTGCAGTCTCAGTTGGAGAATAGTATTGACCTTGGCACCATATTCTTTCTCATAAGCCTTTAACGTGTTGATCTCTTCATAGTTAAGGACTAACGGCTTTTCACAAATCACATCAACACCACTTTTGAGTGCAAATTTCATATGTGGTGAGTGAAGATAGTTGGGAGAGCAAATTGAAACAAAATCAAGCTTTTCGCCTTTCAGTTTCAAGTCTTCAACATACGCCGAAAAATCTTCAAATTCAGTAAAAAATTCTGCATTTGGAAAGTAGCTATCCATTATACCAACAGAGTCGTTAACATCCATCGCCACTGTGAGTTCATTTCCTGTGTCACGAATTGCAGTTAAATGTCTTGGCGCGATGTATCCAGCAGCGCCAATTAAAGCAAACTTTTTCATTGTTCGAACTCCACATTACAGACGCAGATCAGCATCACCTGTTCCAAATACATACTTAATGTCGTAAATTACATGGTTAGCCTTTACCAAACCTTTAATAACGTTCAAACCCATCTCTTTAAATTCATTGTGGTCAACAGCCAAAATTACGCCGTCATAATAATTCCTCTTAAAGTTCTTAACTAATTCAATGCCATATTCTTCTTTCACTTCTATTGAGTCTGCCCAAGAGTCATAAATGTCGACATTGATATTAAAACTCTTCAATTCATTGACAACGTCGATAATCTTTGTATTACGAACATCAGGACAATCACCTTTAAATGTAAATCCCATAATCAGCACATTGGCTTCATCGATATGGATCTTTTTACTGGCAAGCTTTTTCACCATTTGTGTAGCAACATATATACCCATTCCATCATTAATACGGCGTCCAGCTAAAATCACCTCTGGGCGGTAACCTACCTCTTGAGCTTTATGGGTTAGATAGTAAGGATCAACACTGATACAGTGCCCACCAACCAACCCTGGTTTAAAAGGCAAAAAGTTCCATTTAGTCCCTGCAGCCTTTAACACCGCTTCTGTATCAATACCTAGCTTGTTAAAGATTTTAGCAAACTCGTTGATAATCGCGATATTTAAGTCACGTTGTGTGTTTTCGATTACTTTCGCAGCTTCAGCAACTTTAATCGAAGGCGCTTTATGGGTACCTGCTGTAACAATAGAAGCGTAAACTGAATCCACAAAATCAGCCACCTCAGGTGTCGATCCAGACGTGATTTTCATAATAGTAGTCAGTCGATTTACTTTATCACCAGGATTAATACGCTCAGGGCTGTAACCTGCAAAAAAGTCACTGTTAAGGACTAAACCTGACTGTTTCTCAATGATAGGAAGACAAACTTCCTCTGTAGCGCCTGGGTATACTGTGGACTCAAATACGACAATATCACCATGTGAAATCACTTTTGCTAACGCTTCAGATGCTTTTTTAAGTGGGTTAAGGTCGGGTGTTTTTTCGTCCGTAATTGGTGTCGGGACGGTGACAATATAAAAATTGCAGTTTTTAATATCTTCAAGCTGATGCGTGTAAGTCAGCAAAGGTGAACTATTGAGCTCTTCTTGGCTGCATTCTAGGGTTAAATCAACTCCAGACTGTAACTCAGCAACCCTTTTTTGATTAATATCGAAACCTGTGGTGCTGATTTTTTTACCAAATTCAACAGCAAGTGGCAAACCAACATAACCTAAGCCTATAATACCAATATTTAAGTTTTCTAATTTCATTTCTATTCTAACCCACAGTTCAAAGGTTCAATGGCAAACCGACTTCTTTATGATCACGAGCAGAACGATAAATACCAATCAGTAGCTCTAACGACTTTAAGCCCTCTCGTCCATCGGTTTCTGGTTCCGCATTTCCGCGCAACACATCAGCGACATTTTTAAAGTATGGTGGATGACCAAAACCATACACAGACGTCGTTTGATAATTCGCTTGGTCTATTTGCTGGTCATACTCTTTCGACTCTTCAAAATTCCATTCTTGTATTTCATTGACAGCCACGCCCCCAATACGAACTGTTCCTTTTTCACCAAGAATGGTAATAGAACCTTCTAAATTATTAGGGTAAGTACACATGGTGACGGCCATAGAACCAAGCGCACCATTTCGCCACTTCATATTCACCACACCAGTATCTTCCACTTCTATATCACGATGCGTTGATGTCATGGCATGTAAAGAGTCTACCGGACCAATTAGCCAGTGCATCAGATCAACATAATGAGTAGCTTGATTCATAAAAGCCCCACCATCCATGTGCCAAGTGCCTGACCAAGCTGCTCGGTCATAATATTCTTGCGGTCTAGTCCAAAACACATTTAAGTGAACCATATGAATTTTTCCAAAACGCTTTTCGGTTACCGCACGTTTAAGCAATTGCAGCGTTGAATTTCGTCTGTTTTGCTTAACAACAAACAGTCTCACCCCTGCTTCATCGCATGCATTCACCATAGCAAGACCATCTTCCCACTTTGTCGCCATCGGTTTTTCAGTAATAACATGCACTTTAGCCTTCGCTGCCTTAATTGTTTGGCTAGCATGTATTCCACTCGGTGTACAAAGCGTAACTAAATCTAACTGCTCAGATTCAAAAAGCTTATCGATAGAGATATAGCCAGGAACCTGATAACGTTCTGTATGTTCAGCTAGAACAATAGGGTTGTTATCACAAACAGCAACAAGCTCATATTCTGGATTCAGTTGTTCAATAGAAGCAAAATGGTTTTTTGAAATACGCCCACATCCAACAACGGCTATACGGATTTTCCTTTCTTTTATCATTAATTGTTCCACTCAAATTTCATGAAGTGATTCATTTTTGAATCTCGGTTTTTCACATCACCTGAGACACTTTCTTACCACGGAAATCGCATGAACCTCACCGCCCTGTAAGGCTTTCGAGAACCTTACTTAGGTAGTTTTCGTCCATTGCGTAGTTCATCCGTTTACGTTTAATGCCACCTTTAAAGGTGGTTTCACTCTTTAATAGATTCAAACACATCTGCCTGATCCTTGCTAAAGCCTCTGCGCGATCATCGGCTCTAATACGAGAATTATCCTCACTAAATGCGGTATCAAGGGACCAATGCATGGCCTCTACGCCTCAATGAGAACGCGTCGCTTCAAGCAGCCTTTGAGCTTCTAATTCTTTAGAGCATATATAGTAACGAATACTCACATCTTGCTCTGTTGCTACAGCCGATTCTTGGCGAATTGAAGCGACGATGCCCATTGATTTTAGCTCGGGGCCATTCATTCTCAATATCACCTAAAACCGACAAATCACAGTTCACTAAAGCCACTCTCGTTTCCGTTCTTCCGTGACTTTTTTCTTGAGCACTGTAAGAGCTGCCGTCAAAGTCTTGAAGCATGTCCATTCGAAAATAATCATCAAAGGCTTGCTCAAGCATTCCCTGATACCTTTCACTGCTAACAAATAATCCGCTTCTTTATCGAGGATTTTCTGCGCTATTTTCTTTTGGCATCCCATTGCATCAATCGTAACCAAGCAGCCTTTTACCTCTAGCAAGTCAAGTAGCTTGGG
>NZ_CAWNTB010000218.1:0-13593 GCF_963877065.1 Vibrio sp. V01_P9A10T6 | reverse complement strand
CAAAGCGTATTTACACACTCTTGGTATGCGAGGTAAAGGTACGCCAGATAAAGAGACAAAAAAACAGCCCATTTTATCCAATGAGCTATTTTAAGATTGAGGGTAGATCAAAGCGGTTTAGACACTTCATCAACCAAATACAAAATGGATTGATATGGAATGCCGCTGTGGTGCGACAGGCCAATTTCACAGGTACGGCTATTACTGAATCCGCGTTCGCAGTGAGCGGGGACTTGTTCTTTGAGCGGATGAACGGCCGCCGCATTCAGTTCTGGCGTGGTAAAGCCTTTATCGCCCGCCCAGCCGCAGCATTGAATATGTTCTGGTACAATCACAGTGCTGACGCAGGTTTGGGTCAATCTGAGCATGTCGGCTTCCAACCCCATTTTGCGCGCACTGCAGGTGATATGCAGCATCACAGTTTCTTCTTTGGCTTTGATCGCTAAAGAATCCAGCAGATACTTATTGACAAAACCGACGGGTTCTAATATTTCCAGTGGTTTAGTAAATTGTTCAATACTGCGTTTTGCACACGGGCTGGTATCCATCAATACCGGATATCGCCCTTGTTGGCTAGCTTGCCATAACGCGGCTTCTAACTGCTGCGCTTTTGACTGCGCAAGCTCATTCATTCCCTTGCTGTCATAGGGCATACCACAACATTGGCTGTTGAGCTCGTTAGGTAGGATCACCTCATATCCTGCTTTGTTAAGCAGTGATAAGGTCACTTCGGTTAATGGCCGCTGATCGCCCGCGCTGTTTTGTTGGCCCATATTTCGGCTCGCACAAGAGGGTAGATAGACGACTTTTTTCTCACGGCGCGGCAGGTTTTCTACTGCAATGGCTAAGTTCTGATGATTGGCTTGCGGCAGTTGTGGATACCAAATAGGCGTTTTGCCTTTGCTGAGTTTACGCAAGCCGTTGGTTGCACCGCCGACTAACTTCTCGCCCAGCCATTTGCTAGCCAATTGGTTGGCACTGAGGCCGATTTTAGCCACGGCTGTGGTGGCGGCAAAGTGATCCGCTGTCCATGTAGCAATGGGGATGAATTTTTGGTATTTCGCGGTGCGCAGCTTTTTCACTAAATCGCCAGTGTTGATACCAACAGGGCAGCGCTCAGCGCATAAGCCAGTTGCGGCGCAGGTGTCTAATCCTTGGTATTCAAAGACTTTTTCAAGCTCAGAAGCTTCTACCGTTTCACCTTGCGCGCGTCGACGTTGTAGCTCGCGGTACAAGACGATTCGTTGACGGGGCGAGAGCGATAGTGTGCGAGATGGACAAACAGGTTCGCAAAACCCGCATTCGATGCAGCGATCGACCAAGGCATCAGCCGCTGGCATCGGCTTTAGGTTAGCTAAGTGGGAACGCGGATCATCGTTGATTATAACGCCGGGGTTGAGCAAGCCTTGTGGATCAAACAGTGTTTTGATTTGTTGCATTAAGGCGTAACCGTCTTTGCCCCATTCCAATTCCACATACGGTGCCATGTTGCGGCCCGTGCCGTGCTCGGCTTTGAGTGAGCCTTGATATTTCACTGCCACTAGCTCGGCCACTTCATCCATAAATGCGCCGTAGCGGTCGATCTCGCTTTGGCTATCAAAGCCTTGTGTAAAGACAAAATGCAAGTTGCCTTCCAGAGCGTGGCCGAAGATGATGGCTTCGTGATAGTGGTAGTGATCAAACAGAGCCTGCAAATCGCGCACACCATTGGCAAGGCTTTCTACCGGAAACGCCACATCTTCAATGATGACGGTTGTCCCCACTTCGCGCACCGCGCCGACGGCAGGGAACATCCCTTTGCGAATACCCCATAAGGTTGCCACTGTTTTGGCATCGGAGGTGAATGGTACGGATTCGATGATCTGGTAGTCGCTTAGTGCTGCCATCACGGCGCTACATTGCGAATGAAGGGCCGCGTGATCGCTGGCGTGAGACTCAATCAGCAGCGCAGCGGCTTCTAGATCCAATTGCGCAATAAATGCGGGCATGCCGGCTTTGTCAGCGACAGAGCGCATCGCGCGTCCATCCATCATTTCCACTGCCGCAACTGGGGTTTTGGACAGGGTCGTAACCGCTTGGCTAGCCTGCTCAATATCAGCAAAGACAAGCAGCGCCGAGGCTTTGTGCGCGTGCTCAATGACGGTGTTGTAGGTGATGTCGGCAATAAAACCGAGTGTGCCTTCTGAGCCAATCATCAAATGTTCAATGATTTCAATCGGATCAGAGTAATCAACGAGAGCATTTAGGGCGTAGCCAGTGGTGTTTTTTAGGCGATATTTGTGGTGAATAAGCTTTGATAGTGTGTGATTTTGCGCCGTTTGTGCATGAAGTTGAGCAATACCTTCAATCAATTCGGGTTTAGCGATTTTGAATGCAGCGATGCTTTCTGGGTTTGCGGTGTCGAGCACGGAACCGTCTGCGAAGACGATCTTCATACTATCGACAGTACGGTAAGAATTTTGCGCGGTGCCGCAGCACATACCACTGGCGTTATTGGCGGCGATTCCACCAATTTTGCAGGTGTTGATTGAGGCTGGATCTGGGCCGATTTTGCGTTGAAAAGGGGCAAGGTATTTGTTGGCATCGGCTCCGATGACCCCCGGTTGTAGGGTGATTTTTTTGCCCTCATCGTGAATGCTATGGCCTCGCCAGTCATCGGTTAAGGCGATCAAAACCGAATCAGAAACTGCCTGACCAGATAAACTGGTGCCAGCGGCGCGAAACGTGCAGTGAACGCCAAGCTCGCGGCAGCTTCTAATGGCAAAAATGACCTCGTCAAGGCTTTGTAAGCGCAGCACAATTTTCGGCACCAAGCGATAGAAACTGGCATCAGTGCCATAAGCAAGGCGTTTTGCCTGCTGCGTGATGATGCGCTCAGGGTCGATGCGCGTAGCGAGTTGCGTTTCCAGTTGACGATAGGTGGCGTCTGAAAGAGTGCTGGCCATCATTGTTTCCCATTTTAAATTGAGGTTGTGGATAGGTTAACGTGCGGCTACCGTTGGTTTGTCATCATGAGATTAAAGTTTGACTAACGATTCTCGTGACAAATCGGCAATGGTTTTCGCTCCGGTTAAGGTCATGGCAACGCGCATCTCTTTTTCATATAAATCGAGCAAGTTCTCAACGCCGCTTTGACCTTGCGCCGCCAATGCATAAACAAACGAGCGACCCAGTAGCGTGCAGTCCGCGCCCAGCGCCAGCATGCGTACCACATCAAGCCCAGTGCGAATCCCCGAATCGACCAGAATTTTCAGGTCACCCTTCACCGCATCAGCAATCGCAGGTAAGGCTTTGGCGGTTGACAACACTCCATCAAGCTGGCGACCACCGTGGTTGGATACGATAATGCCATCAGCGCCAAAGCGCACCGCGTCTTTGGCATCTTCTGTATCTAGAATGCCTTTAATGATCATCGGGCCGTCCCAAAAGTCGCGGATCCACTCTAAATCTTTCCATGAAATGGAAGGATCAAAATTCTCACCAAGCCAACCAATGTAGTCTTCCAATTTAGTCGGCGTGCCACGGTAGGCAGAAATATTGCCTAAATCGTGTGGCTTGCCGAGCAAGCCGACATCCCACGCCCAGCTTGGGTGTTTCATCGCTTGAAACACTCGGCGCATCGCCGCATTAGGGCCGCTCATGCCAGAATGCATGTCGCGGTAACGCGCGCCGGGAACGGGCATATCCACGGTAAACACGAGGTTTTTTACCCCCGCGGCTTTGGCGCGCTCCAACACATTTTTCATAAAACCGCGATCTTTAAGCACGTAGAGTTGAAACCAAATCGGCCGAGCCAGCGCCGATGATACTTCTTCGATCGGGCAAACCGATACGGTAGACAGTGTAAAAGGAATACCTTTATTTTCAGCCGCGCGTGCCGCTTGCACTTCGCCGCGCCGCGCGTACATACCAGTTAAACCTACAGGGGCAAGGGCAATCGGCATTGCAAGCTGTTCGCCAAACAGTTGTGTTTCTAAACTGAGCTCTGACATGTCATTAAGTACGCGTTGGCGCAGTGCGATGTCAGCTAAATCCGCGGTATTGCGTGTGAGCGTGTGCTCACCGTATGAGCCTCCATCAATATAATGAAACAGAAAAGGAGGCAATTTCGCTTTCGCGGCAGCGCGATAGTCGGTGGAGGCTGAAATAATCATAGATTGAATCCTAATTTGTGCAGAGCCGCCGCCTAGCGAGCTCTGCATTTCTTACACAAGATTAATGGTTATAAAAACCAAGTTGATACCAAATCACATCACCAAACTTAGGGTTGCTGGGTCATTAGTACGTCGGTCATATTAAAGCCGTAAATCACCACTAAACCGATAAGGCCAGTCATCACAAGGTAGTAGAAAGTCGGGATAATGGTTTTGCGCAACGTAGCTCCTTCTTGGCCCAATAAACCGACCGTTGCTGATGCCGCGACGACGTTGTGAATCGCAATCATATTGCCCGCCGCTGCGCCAACAGCTTGTAGCGCAATGATCATCACACTGGAGATAGAGAGTGTTTGCGCCACTTCAAACTGAAACTGGCTGAACATCATGTTCGACACCGTATTTGAGCCTGCGATGAACGCCCCAAGTGCACCAACGGTGGCACTTAATGCAGGGAAGGCATCACCGACTAAACCCGCGGCAAAATTGGCGGTAGTGACAGGCATGCTCGCAAGCTCTGCGCCATTGACGCCAGAGTTAATAAAAATGCGCACCATAGGGATAGTAAATACCAACACAAAGCCCGCACCGATCAGCGTTTTGCTTGATTCACCGAATGCTTTGATGAGTGGTGTCGCACTGCGTGACTGCAATATTACTGCCAGTAACGCGACAAAAACCAAGATGCCACCGGGAAGATAAAGCGGTTGAATGGCCGTGCTGACGCCCGTTTCAGCCAGAATGTTGTTAAAGGATAGGCTCACTCCAGCCAGCAGCGCTTTAAATTCGCTGCTCACACGGCTTGCCACAAGGATAACCGCGAGCAGAACATAGGGAGTCCAAGCCAATGCAAGGCCCATCGGTTTAGCTTTGATCTCCTCAATATCAATTTTTAATGAGCCTAGCCACTCTGCGGGCCACGATTTCTCTTCTGGAAAATCCCATTGTGATTTTGGTACTAAAAAGCCTTTTTTCGCGGCCGTGACAACCAGTGCCAAGCTGATCAAGCCACCGATTAATGAGGGAAATTCTGGGCCAAGAAAGACGCCCGTTAGTGCGTAAGGCACCGTAAAAGCCAAGCCAGAGAAAATCGCAAAAGGCAAAATATCTAACCCTTCGGTCCAGCTTTTGTTTTTACCGAAAAAGCGCGTCAACATCATCGCCATTAATACTGGCATCAATGTACCGACTATCGCATGGGTGATGGCGACACTGGCGGTGATTTGCTGTAAATACACATCCCAACTTGAACCGTTGCTGATCAGCGTTTCGGTGATGTTGTGCGTATCTAACCCCTTGTTTACCCCAACAATAATGGGCGTTCCCACTGCGCCGAAAGAGACAGGAGTGGATTGGATCATCATCCCCATCAATACGGCAGCCAACGCCGGAAAGCCAATCGCAACCAGCAACGGAGCCGCGATAGCCGCCGGTGTACCAAAACCAGAAGCGCCTTCAATAAAAGAGCCAAAACACCACGCAATGATAATGGCTTGCACACGGCGATCAGCCGAAACATCGGTAAAACCGTTACGAATGGTGGTGATAGCACCAGTGTGTTTTAAGGTGTTGAGTAGGAAGATTGCGCCAAACACAATCCAGAGCACGGAAATCGTGATACCGAACCCTTGCAAAACAGAAGCGAGCACGCGGTTTGCCGACATATCCCAAAAGGTGAGGGCGATGGCCACAGTTAATGCAAAGGCCACGGGCATCGCCTTTTTCGCAGGCCAGTTGAGCCCGACTAAAAGAATCGCTGCCACCACAATAGGGGAGAAGGCCACTAGTGCCAGTAAGGTTTCGTTCATTGGATACTTCCTCGTAAAGTGTGCTCTTCGTACTAGCTCTAAATAGTAGGATAGTTGAGGAGCAGACATCCTGTAGGGGCTACAGACCTTTCGGCCACGTCGGGTAGCTAAATTATTATATTTGTGATGTTTTTGTTAATTCGGGGTGAATTTACTCCTTTATTTTTTATGGATATAGGGAAATAATGAAAATAATTAATTCCAAAATTGACATAATAAGATGCGAGCAGACGACCTAATATTGTTTTCACAAGTGATGGAACTGGGAAGTTTTAGTAAAGTAGCAGAACAGAATAGCCTTACAAATTCAGTAGTTAGTAAAAGAATGGCGCGTTTAGAAGAAGAGTTAGGCGTGCAGCTATTATATCGAACTACGCGTAAATTAACTCTGACTGAAGCGGGCAAGGCACTGTTACAGGGTGCGAAAAATGTGAAGCTTGCCACTCAAGAAGCCGTCGATGCGGTGGCTGGGTTTGGTGAAAATGTCAGCGGCCACATCAAAATGTCGGTACCCACCATATCAGGCGATCTAATATTGGCCGACGCGGTTGCGGAATTTTGCAATTTACACCCCGGCTTAACGGTGGACATGTCGCTTGATAACCGTTTTGTTGATTTAGTAGAAGGAGGTTTTGACCTAGTGATCCGCACTGGTTATTTGGAAGATTCAAGCTTAATTGCGCGGCATATTTTAGACTCACAGTGGGTTGTGTGCGCTTCTCCCTCTTATATTGCGAAAAATGGAAAACCGTTAAAACCGGAAGATTTAGTCAACCACAACTGCTTTCAATACGCCTACCAAACCACAGGCGCGAGCGAGTGGGAATTTAAAGGCCGCAAAGGAAACTACATTGTCACAGTCTCGGGTTGCTTTTCTACGGATAACGCCACGGCATTGAGAAAAGCGGCTTTAGGCGGCCACGGCATTGCTTATGTACCGCGCTGTTTGGTTTATCATGATTTTCGTAACGGCCAGCTAGTGGATATTTTCCCGGAACAAGTGGGCAAAAAATTGGGTATATACGCCGTGTATCCCTTTACTCGCCAACCCCCGAATAAAGTCCGCTTGCTGATAGAGCACATCCGCGCCCGCTATTTGACTATTTCACACTATTTTTGAGTGCCAACTTATGTAAAGCATGCCTTCGGTCGTATACCGTTCTGTTCCTCCCCCTTTTAGGGGGAGCTTAGGAGCCACAAGTCTGGTGAATCAAGAGACTTAGCCAGTTCTATACCCTTCAAGGATGGTTTTAACACCATCAAGGTTTCGCACTAGATTCCTATCATAAGAATGATTTACCATAGATAGTGATTCAGTACGTATTACTTAGCCTGTTCAGTTGCTCCGCTAGTGAAGCGGCTAGTGTGAGGTTAAAGTGATCTTTTCTCGAACTTAAATGGTCTTTTTATGCTCGCTATTCCCTTACCATTTGTCGCTGCGCTGCTGTTATTCATGACTGGCGTGTTACTTCGATATCGTTACCCACAAAACAGTCACAAGCCATTTTGGTTTACCATTCTATGTGCGTTAATGATAACGGTAGTGGGGCTACGATGGACGGTAGATATTGCCTTATTTCGTTTCCTACAGCCAATTCTCGGCGCGAGTATGCCAGTGGCGGCTTGGCTCTGCTTTGCGGGAGCTCATCGAAGTAAATCGAACACACGTTTGCATTGGTTAGGGCCCATTGTTGTTCTGGTTAGCTCATTTTTGTACCAGAATATCTGGGCTGGGACCGTTGATGTATTGCTGATCTCGCTATACCTCGGCTATGGCAGCTTGCTGTTGAAGTCGTCGTTCAGTATGCCTGAACAAGTAAGGATAACCGATGTATCGAAAGTCTTGATTGCGGAGCGAGTTGCAGGCGGACTTCTGCTGTTTTCCGCTTTGGTCGATGGCGTGCTCTCTTACAATATCCTGGTTCTTAACGCACAACACACCAACTTGATACTATCGATTGGTTATCTGGTATTTATTCCTGTGATTGTAGCCGCTGTGATTGTTGTCAGCCTTAGTACGCCTTCCGTGATAGAACACAACCAACCGCACGTTCAGCTTCCAATATCACACGGTTCTTCAGAAGAAGGTGATACGCCGCTAACCACGTTCGTGAGTAGCTTGGATGAAGAGAAAGATGAAGAAAATGCGCATATCATTGCCAAGCTCGATGCATTAATGAGGGAGCACCAAGTATTCAAGGATCCTGATTTGTCTCTCAATAGGTTAGCGCGAAAGTTAGGCATCCCTACTCGGAAAATATCATCTGCGGTTAACCAAACTTATAATGAGAACCTTTCTAAGGTGATCAACACCTATCGAATTGAACATGCTAAGAGGCTACTTAAGCAAAGTGATGGGACGATAACTGACATTTTCCTTAATTCAGGCTTTCAAACTAAGTCCAATTTCAATCGTGAGTTTTCAAGGATCACTGGGCAAACTCCGAGTGAGTTTCGAAGTTCGCCGCAAGTGTCTGATTGAGTTTGCTTACTTTTCCGTTTATTGATTCAGAAAGCCAACAATGTCATTTAACATCAATTGATGTAGCTCACCGCGTGAAGCGCCTAAGCCGTCTTTGCAAATAATCCCATCGCCCGGCACTTCTTCTTCAAGCATAGCAACTGCTTCCGCTTTGCAGCGTTGAATAAAGCTAAAATGTGTCGCGTTTTCGTAGATTTTGTATTGCCTTGAGTTAAGAGGCATGTGCCTAGCAATGTAGCCAGACTCTACAGCCTGAGGGAGATCTCCAATATCGATCCCAGCAGCCAGTATTAAGGTTGGCACATTGATGTCTTCTAAGCTATTGACTGAAAAACTCCTAGCAAGCCCTAAATCAAGGCTGACTGCACGTTTAATTCGTGGATCTGAAAGGTCTACGTCGCTTGGCTCTTTAGCCTGGACTTTGGATAACCCTAACTCTTCGGAAAGCCCACAAGTTCTCGGATTATTGTATTTATTACATTCCGATCCAAGCGTTGCTCTATCCATTTTCGCTCCAACCAATTGCATCACAGTCCAGCCACCTAATGAATGTCCGATCGCGGTGACATTGCCGGCATTCACATACTGCTTCCACGGTGCTCCGGTTAACAAGTGATCGAGAATACGTGACATATCACGAGGTCGTTCCCACCACTTCGCTGCTTGTTTTGGGGATTGGTCGAAGAACGTGGTTCCGGGGTGGTCAGTAGCAGCTACGATATAGCCACGCTTCGCAAGTTCGGTCGCCAACCAGTTTTGATTTCGCCAGTTTCCTCGGTAGCCGTGCGATAATAGCACCACTGGAAAAGTGCTAGATTGGATCTGGGCATCTTTGATTACTTGTGTACCAATAAAGGCTGGGTTATCACCAATCAAGGTTGTATTTAAAACCTCTTGTGTGGGATACCAAATGGCAGTATCTAGAAGACGTTTAGGATCGTCTGTTAAGGTGATTTGAGTGAACCCGACGCCAGTGGCGATGGCAGAACGAGAAAGAAAAAGTAAGGTTGCAAACAGTAAATGTGTCCATTTCATGGTTTTAGTTCCAATTGAGGTGATTGGAGCTAATATGCGCTAAGGCCAGGTGTCACGAGACCTCAAACACGATCGAGGACGCCCTAAATTGTATTTTAGGACTAAATTTGACTAGACGAGAGAGAATACAGTAACCTTTGTCTATCACTTCTTAAGGAGATTACGCCAATATGAACAACTAAACCTGTCATCCATTTCTCATTTTATTTTTGGATTTACAGGGTTAGTAGGCGTAGCTCACTTTCCGATATTTCTTTGCAAGTACATTTGTATATTTTTGCGCTTGGGTAAGAGCGTGTGTTTGTATTGATCTCATCTTTAAACTATCGAGCTGCGGCTGTTGCCCCTGTCATACAGGAGGCTAAATATGCCCGTATTACAGGCTTACAACATAAGTCATCAATTTGATAACGGCGAGATGTTGTTTCAACAATTGTCATGTTCTATGACTAACAATCGTGTCGGCTTAGTCGGTCGTAACGGTGTTGGTAAATCGGTATTCGCTTCGATCTTAAGTGGCGAACAACAGTCGTCAAGTGGAATGATCACATTGCCTAAGTCACTTGCGGTGTATCGTCAGCAACCATCTCAGTTGTTATCTGGCGAACTTTCTATTGCCCAGTTCTTGGGTAAAGATGAGGTGCTTAAAGCGATAAAATATGTTGAATCAGGTGATTGTTCACAGCAGTGGTTTGATGTGATTAAGGAGCAATGGAATTTACCCTTGCAACTTCCTCTGCAACTTAAAGAACTAGGCTTACCACAAGACGCTGCTTTATCTTGCGCTCAACTCAGTGGAGGACAATTAGCACGATTACAGCTTTGGCAATTGTTTGAGAGTGAGGTTGAGTTACTGATTTTAGATGAGCCCTCCAATCATCTTGATGTTGATGCAAAGCAGTGGTTACTTAAGTCGATGCGAGCGTTCAAAGGTGCGATTTTACTTATTAGCCATGACCGAGTGTTACTGCGTGAAATGGAAGAAATTTGGGAGCTTTCTGGACTTGGACTACAAGTATTTGGGGGGAGCTTCGATTTCTATACCGAACAAAAACGTACCGAGTTACAAGCGGTCGACCGACAACTTGCCAGCGTAGATAAACAGAGAAAAAAGTTGGAAATGCAAGCTCAGATAAACCGTGAAAAGGCAGATCAGAAAGCCGCACAAGGTATCAAATTACGCAAAGACGGGAGTCAGCCCAAAATCCTACTTGATGGCAAAAAAGACAAAGCGACCGCTCGCGCTTCTAATCGCAATAAAAATGCACAACTTCGTCAAGCTTACTTACTAGATAAAGAGCAGTCATTAAATGCAAGAAAAGAGCAGCTGAAAGGGCAAAAGCTCTATTTGGAAGACAAACCAAGCCGCTTACGCAAAGTGATTTCAATGCTTCAAGGTGTATTGCCTTTTGGTAGTACTAAGCCTATCTCACTGCAAGTATATGCCAATGATAAGATACATCTCACAGGTAAAAACGGTAGTGGTAAATCAACGCTGCTGAAAACACTATTGGGTGAGATCTCGCTTTATCAAGGGGAGCTACAACTAAATACGCCATTGTATTATCTTGATCAGCATTTTGGCGTCATTCGAGCGGAATTATCGATACTGGCTAACTTGATACAACAGTGCAGTGGCATCAAAGAGAGTGATGCCAGAACATTACTAGCAGGTATTGGTTTTCGTCGTGACAGTGTATTTCGTCTTGGTCACATGCTTAGTGGCGGGGAGAAGATGAAGTTAGCCATGCTTATTGTTAGTCATCAGCCAGAGCAACCTTTGTTACTACTCGATGAGCCAGATAATCATCTCGACCTAGATTCGAAAATAATGCTGACGCAGGCTCTATGTAATTACCGCGGTGGTTTTATTCTTGTAAGCCATGATCATGATTTTGCTCGAGAATCAGGAATTCAGAGGCAAGTCATTTTGTAACTTGCCTAGAATACTAGCGGAACATAAATGGGGTAATATGACGTTGCCCCGACATGAGCTAGCAAGCTAACTTCCTCACGGTGGTAGGTTAATTTTTTGTGTTTATGGGGCTTGTTTTGAATTATGCGGTTTTAAAATGTCAGCCAGCACGGAAAATGGTTTAGGTACTGGCTGAGTTTTCGTGGTTAAACGATTTTAGGTTGGCCGTCGGAAGCGGTAGCGCCACCATCGACGGGTAAATTGACACCATTGATAAACGATGCATCGTCGCTGGCTAAAAAGGCCACTGCGGCGGCAATTTCGCTCGGTTCTGCGGCGCGGCCTAGTGCGATGCGCTCGTTAAATTTATCTCTAATCTCTTGCGACCAACCATTGGTCATATTGGTTTTAACTAAGCTTGGGCACACGGCGTTAATTCGTACGCCAGCGGCACCGTGGTCTAGCGCCATGGCGCGAGTGAGGTTGACTACCGCGCCTTTACTGGCGCAGTAAAATGCGGCACCCCAGTCGCCACCTAAGCCAGAGACTGAAGCGGTGTTGACTATGGTCCCCTGTGTTTTTAGCAACTCAGGTAAGGCAAATTTAGAGCAATACACGACGCCATCAATATTCACCGCTGATATTTTCTTCCAATCTTCAACGCTGCTTTCTAAGACGGAGCCGGGGATGTGGATGCCCGCATTGTTGACTAAAATGTCGAGCTTACCGAAGCGCGATACGGCGTTATCGATCATAGCTTTTACTTTTTTAGGGTCGGAGACGTCAATCACTTGCGCCGCGACGCGTGTTGAGTCAAAAGCTTCGATGGCGGTGGCGAGTTGCTCTTCATTCCAGTCGGCCAGTACTACATTGGCCCCTTCATCATATAAACGCTGTGCTATCGCAAAGCCGATGCCGTTTGCGGCACCTGTGACTAAAGCGACTTTATGGGTTAAACCATTCATATTGTTTCTCCTTCGATATGCTCAAAAATTGGATCTCGATTTTCTTGTGTTCTGGGTAGCATCAACTTGTAGTTGTCACTGTAATCAACGGGGATAGCGATGACAGCAGGTCCTTGAGTTTCCATGGCTTGATGCAGCATAGGCATCAGTTGATGACGTTCGGTCACGGCAAAGCCTTGCGCGCCAAATGATTCGGCATACGCTTTAAAGTCTATCGGGCCAAATTTTATTCCGGACGGGCGTTGATACTTTTTCATCTCTTGTATCTCGACCATGTTGTAGGCGTTATCGACCCAGATGATATGTACAATGTTGCATTTTAGGCGGACGGCAGTTTCTAACTCCATGCTTGATTGCATGAAGCCGCCATCACCAGAAACAGACACCACTTTGGTGCTGGGTTTAAGCAGGTTTGCACCAATCGCCCAAGGTAGGGCAACGCCCATGGTTTGCTGACCATTTGAAATCAGCATTTGACGGGCGCGAAAACAGCTTAAATAGCGCGCAATCCAGATATGGAAGCTGCCCATATCCAGACACAAAGTGGTGTCTGGGGTAATAATGGATTGCATCGCTTTGATTAAGGTTAATGGATGAAACCCATGCTGAGATTGACGAGTAGGGTAGGATTTTATTATCTGCCGCTGTTGCGCCACTTCCTCTAAAATCGATAAGGCTTTGGGAGAGAGGCGTGCGAAATTGGTGACACAATCGGTCATATCATCCAGTGATTGAACGATGTTGCCGACAATTTCCACGCAAGGTTGGTAATTGAGCTGATACTCTGCTGGTTCAATGTCTAAGTGGATGATTGGGGACTGTTTTGCGTTCCAAAGCTCTGGGTCGTACTCGATGGGGTTAAAACCAATAGTGACAATCAGGTCAGCATCTTGCAGCAATACATCTCCGGGCTGATTGTTAAATAAACCTACGCGGCCAGCGAAATGGTGATAATAGTTAATATCAACTGCCCCAGCGGCTTGATAGGTTCCGACTACAGGCAGTTGAGTTGTGCGCAAAAAACGGCTGATGGCTTGAGCATTTTCAGCGCGACTGGCGTGTAAGCCGAGTAAGACGACGCAGCGCTGTGACCGCTCGATTCGGGTAATGGCTTCTTCGATCGCTTCTGGGTTGGCTTGGCTTGAATGAACATTACGTGATGGAACAATAATATCGGTGAGAGTGTGGTCGGATAACACATCTTGGGGAATGCTAACGAAACACGCTCCCGGCC
>NZ_CAWNTB010000217.1:0-13727 GCF_963877065.1 Vibrio sp. V01_P9A10T6 | reverse complement strand
TAAAATAAAATAGTAGATACTTTTTTTTATTGAGAGAAAATCCCAATAAAAAAACGTTTATGACCTTTTATCCTTAAAGACAACCTAAGATAAGTAGAAAGTGTTGATGCTAAAAATGGTTGCTCCCACGTTGGGTGACTTTGTATTGACCATAAAAAAACACCGCTCTTGCGAAACGGTGTTTTTGGGATTTGCTTTATAGCAACGGCTTAGACATCGAGGTTGGCAACTTTTAAGGCGTTCTCTTCGATGAATGCGCGACGCGGCTCAACTTGATCACCCATCAAGGTAGTAAACAGTTCATCAGCACCAACAGCATCTTCAATCGTGACTTGCAGCATACGGCGAGATTCAGGATCCATCGTCGTTTCCCACAACTGATCTGGGTTCATTTCACCTAGACCTTTGTAGCGTTGCAGGCTTAGGCCACGGCGAGACTCTTTAATTAACCAGTTCAACGCATCAACAAAGTTATCGACAGGTTGAATACGCTCACCACGTTGAATGTAAGCCCCTTCTTCAACTAAGCCATAAAGTGCTTCAGAAAGGTCCGCCAGCTTGCTGTACTCTTTCGAATTGAGCAAATCAGCACTTAATAGATGTTGGTGCGTTACACCATGAGTGCGCACTACAATCTTAGGCTGATAAATACCAAGCTCCGCATTGTGCTCAGTTTCAATGCTGTATTGGCTTGCGCCAACTTCTTTCGCATTTAACTGCTCCACCAGCTGTTTGCCCCACGCTTCTACTACTGCAGAATCAGCGCATTGATCAACAATGATACGCGGCATATAGATGAATTCATGGATCAAGGCGTAAGGGTAGCGGCGGCTCATGCGCTCCACCAGCTTAATGGCGACATTGTATTGCTTAACCAAGGTTTCTAACGCTTCGCCTGCTAATGCTGGCGCTTGAGGGTTAACATGCAGTGAGGCACCATCCAATGCCAAAGCAACTTGGTATTGGTTCATCGCATCTTCATCTTTGATGTACTGCTCTTGCTTGCCTTTTTTCACTTTATACAAAGGCGGTTGAGCAATGTAGATGTAGCCACGCTCAATCAGCTCAGGCATTTGACGATAGAAGAAGGTCAACAGTAGCGTACGGATGTGCGAACCGTCGACATCCGCATCGGTCATGATGATGATGTTGTGATAACGCAGTTTGTCTGGGTTATATTCATCACGGCCAATGCCACAGCCTAATGCGGTGATAAGCGTTGCGACTTCTTGCGAAGAAAGCATTTTGTCGAAACGAGCTTTTTCAACGTTAAGAATTTTACCTTTCAGCGGCAAAATCGCTTGGTTTTTACGGTTACGTCCCTGCTTGGCAGAACCGCCAGCAGAGTCCCCTTCCACTATGTACAGTTCAGATAGTGCAGGATCTTTTTCTTGGCAATCGGCGAGTTTACCCGGCAAACCGGCAAGATCTAACGCACCTTTACGACGTGTCATTTCACGCGCTTTACGCGCCGCTTCACGAGCACGAGCCGCATCAATGATTTTTGAACAGACCATTTTGGCTTCACTTGGGTTTTCAGCCAAAAACTCCGCCAATTTCTCACCCATTGCTGACTCAACCGCAGATTTCACCTCGGATGAAACCAATTTATCTTTAGTTTGGCTAGAGAACTTAGGATCCGGCACTTTCACTGAAACCACCGCGGTTAAGCCTTCACGAGCATCATCACCCGAGGTCGCCGCTTGCGCTTTTTTCGAGAAGCCTTCCTTATCCATGAAGGTGTTTAGGGTACGAGTTAACGCCCCACGGAAACCCGCTAAGTGGGCACCACCATCACGTTGAGGAATATTGTTGGTAAAGCAGTAAATGTTTTCTTGGAAACCATCGTTCCACTGCATCGCCACTTCCACGGTAATCCCATCGTCACGCTCAGAGCTGAAATGGAATACTTTTTCATGGATCGGCGTTTTATTGCGGTTTAAATGGCCAACAAACGCTTTAATACCACCTTCATATCTGAAGTGGTCTTTTTTGTCTTCTTCGCGTTCATCAAACAGTTTGATGGATACACCAGAGTTTAGGAAAGAGAGCTCACGCAGACGCTTAGCTAAAATATCGTAATGGAATTCAATGTTGGTAAAGGTTTCAGCACTTGGCCAAAAACGCAGGGTTGTCCCGGTTTTATCGGTTTCACCCACCACAGCCAACGGCGCTTGTGGCACACCGTGACAATAAGTTTGTGTGTGGATAGCGCCGTTACGATAGATAGTCAGTAGCACTTTTTCAGACAGCGCGTTGACGACGGACACACCGACACCATGCAGACCACCCGAAACCTTGTATGAGTTGTCATCAAATTTACCGCCTGCATGCAGAACCGTCATAATAACTTCCGCGGCAGAAACTTGTTCTTCTTCGTGAAGGTCGGTAGGAATACCACGGCCATCATCGCTAACTGAAACTGAATTGTCTTCGTGAATAGTCACTACGATGTCTTTACAGTGACCTGCCAACGCTTCATCAATTGAGTTATCCACCACCTCAAAAACCATGTGGTGCAGACCGGTGCCATCATCCGTGTCGCCGATGTACATTCCTGGACGTTTACGAACCGCGTCCAGACCCTTCAGTACCTTAATACTCGATGAATCGTAATTATTCGACATGAGTTACTCTCTCACTATTTTATCCGTGCTCTATTGTGCCATGTTCCACATGAAACATCTTGCTGTTTGACTCAATCATGTCTGCAACTTGGCCTTGCGTAATAGAACTTACAAAAACTTGTGCCCCCGTCGATTTTAAGCAATCCGCTAAACGCTTACGACGATGGCTATCTAATTCGGAAGCAAAGTCATCAATTAAATAGATGCATTGCTTACCTGTCAGCTCGGTTAAGTGTTGTCCTTGTGCGACGCGCAGTGCACACACCATTAATTTAAGCTGACCGCGTGATAGAACATCTTCAACCGGTGTTCCATTGACCTTTATTTTTAAATCCGCTTTGTTCGGGCCACTGAATGTGTAGCCTAGCGATTGATCGCGTTCGAAGTTTTTCTCGAGGATTTGTTGATAGGGCGTCTCTTTTTCCCAACCACGATAATACTTCATTTGCACATCAAATTCTGGCAAAAAACTGCGACACAACTCCTCGGCAACACACTTCATTTGCGTCACATAATGTGTGCGCCATGCATCGATTTGTTCAGCCAAGCGCGCCATCTCCTGATCCCAGTAACTGAGTTCACGATAATGGGTTGCCGTTTTTAACAACGCATTGCGCTGCTTATTGAGGCGCTTAAAACGCCCCCATGCATCATAAAAGGCAGGTTCACTATGAAATACCCCCCAATCAATAAATGCACGTCGTTGTTTTGGTCCATCGGTGAGCAGATCAAACCCTTCCGGATGAATCAATTGCAAAGGTAAAACTTGTGCCAGTTGCGCCAGTTTTTGCCCAGATTGACCGCCTATTTTAACCTCTGTTGAACCGTCACGCTGCTTATTAATGCCAATCGGTAGCTCAAATTGATCCGAGGTCAAAAAACGCCCATGCACAAACAGCTCCTGGCACTCATTTTGTATGACGCGTCCGGTTAAGGCGCTTTTGAACGAGCGACCATGACCCAGCAGGTAAATCGCTTCCAGTACACTGGTTTTGCCGCTGCCATTAGGGCCAATAAGAAAGTTAAAGCCTGATGATAATGGGATATCACAGGCTTTAATATTGCGAAATTGTTGGACGATTAAACGAGTCAGCGGCATTGCGCAAACTTAAAGTCGGATCGGCATGACAACATACATCGCGCTGTCGTCATCGCGATTTTCAATCAGCGCACTGGCGTTGGCGTCAGACATCGATACACGAACCTGTTCACAACGTAATGTATTCAGTACATCGAGCACATAGCTGACGTTAAAACCGATTTCGATGGCGTCGCCTTCAAAGGTGACATCCAACAACTCTTCCGCTTCTTCTTGCTCTGGGTTGTTGGCGGTAATGCGCATTTCATTATCCGCAAGATTAACCCGTACCCCGCGAAACTTTTCATTTGAGAGAATCGCGGCACGAGAAAATGCCTGACGTAACTCATCACAGCCCGTTTCTAAGGTTTTGGTCGTTTGCTGCGGCATAACGCGGCGATAATCAGGGAAGCGGCCATCAACCAGCTTAGAAGTGAAGATGAAGTTATTCACTTGGGCGCGCAAATTTGAGCTACCAATTTGCAGCACAACCGGCTGTTCTGGCGCATCAAGTAACTTGACCAGTTCCTGTACCCCTTTACGCGGCACGATGATCTGTTTATTGGCAAAATCCGCGCTGAGTGCCGTTTGCGAAACCGCCATACGGTGTCCATCGGTTGCCACAGAGCGCAAGGTTGAACCGTCGATTTCAAATAGCATACCGTTCAGGTAATAACGCACATCTTGGTTAGCCATCGAAAACTGGGTTTTCTCAATTAAACTGCGCAGTTCTGCCTGAGTGAGCGACACTTCCACTTCACTTTGCCAATCTTCAATATTAGGAAAGTCACTGGCAGGTAAGGTTGCCAGAGAGAAACGGCTACGGCCAGAACGCATCTGAATGCGATCGCCTTCCAATACCACAGTGATCACGGCGCTATCGGGCAAGCCGCGACAAATATCTAAAAATTTACGCGCAGGGACAGTGATGCTTCCTGCTTCGCACTCACCTTCAAGAGTCACGCGGCTAATCAGTTCGACTTCAAGATCGGTCGCCGTCATCGACAGCACGTTCTCTTCCACTTTGAGCAACAAATTACCAAGAATTGGCAAAGTCGCACGTCCGCCTAATGTTCCAGATACTTGCTGAAGTGGCTTAATGAAGTGGCTACGTTCAATAGTAAATTTCATAGTTAGCTCTTACGATGTTATCGGGCAACCCCAAATGTGAGGGTTAAAATAGCTGATATAAGAAGGTTGTGCATCAAGAAGACAGGGTACGAATTAAATTCGAATAGTCTTCTTTGATGTCGTGGCTCTCTTCACGTAACTGCTGGATTTTACGGCAAGCGTGCAGCACTGTCGTATGATCTCGGCCACCAAACGCATCACCAATTTCAGGCAAGCTGTGGTTAGTCAGCTCTTTAGCCAGTGCCATCGCCAACTGGCGTGGACGGGCAACCGAGCGAGAGCGACGTTTAGAAAGCAAATCCGCCACTTTAATTTTGTAGTATTCCGCCACGGTCTTTTGAATGTTATCAATGGTGACCAATTTTTCTTGCAAAGCTAATAAGTCACGCAGCGCTTCACGCACAAAATCGATGGTGATCGGACGGCCGGTAAAGTTAGCGTTGGCGATAACACGGTTTAGTGCACCTTCCAATTCACGCACGTTGGAACGTAAGCGTTTGGCAATAAAAAAGGCAACTTCATCGGCAAGATGAATTTGGTGATCTTCTGCCTTCTTCATTAAAATCGCGACACGCGTTTCAAGCTCTGGTGGCTCAATCGCAACCGTCAAACCCCAACCAAAACGAGATTTCAGGCGATCTTCCACCCCATTGATCTCTTTCGGATAGCGGTCGGAAGTCAAAATGATTTGTTGGTTACCTTCAAGCAATGCGTTAAAGGTATGAAAGAACTCTTCTTGCGAACGCTCTTTATTGGCAAAGAATTGAATATCATCGATCAAGAGCGCATCGACACTGCGGTAATAGCGTTTGAACTCTTCAATCGCATTATTTTGCAGCGCTTTCACCATATCTTGCACGAAACGCTCTGAGTGCATGTAAATCACTTTCGCATTCGGGTTGTTATCAACAATCGCATTACCAACGGCGTGCAATAAGTGTGTTTTACCTAGCCCTGTACCACCGTATAAGAAGAGTGGGTTATAGGCCGCGCCGGGGTTATCGGAAACTTGACGCGCTGCAGCCAAACCAAGTTGGTTCGATTTACCTTCAACGAAGTTATTGAACTTATGTTTAGGGTTAACGTTTGATCTGTGATTAATGTCTGCCACAACCGTGTCGTTTTCCCACGTACGATGTACTGGTTTACGCGCTTGTAACTGTGCAGGAGCTGAAGATTCAGCCGCGACATCCGCTTGAGTACGAACGGGAGCAGCTTTAGGCGCGCTGACCCGGCGACTACCCACTTCAAAACGCAGGTTCGGGGTATCGTGGCCACAATGCTCTTGCAGTAATCGGTTGATGCTATTGATGTATTTATCGCGCACCCAATCAAGCACAAATCGGTTTGGGGCGAATAAAGTGAGAGTATTGTCATTGAGCTCCGCTTGTAACGGACGTACCCACATGCTGAATTCCGCTGCTGGTAACTCTTCTTGAAGCTGTTGCAAACATTGCAACCAAAGCGAAGATGACACGGTTGCCCTCACCCTAAGTAAATGATCGAAAAGACTGGCGATTTTACCTGTTGATAACCAAGATCGCCAGCGATTGATCCGTGATCCAGTGAATAAGATCGAAGTTATTCACACAATTTGCGCTTGATTTTTGTCGATCTTCACAATTAGCACCACTTTACCCACACGATGATCCACATATACAAGGATCCTCTATACTTATCCCCAATTGTGTCACTATGTTCGGTTATGGTTAATAACTACTGGTTATTTATTCTATTGAGTGCTTTACCAGTAACATCCCTCTCTATAAATATAAGGAGTTTCAAGATGAAAAACTGGGTTAAAGTCGCCATTACTGCAATTGCACTATCCGCTGCAAGCGTACACGCGGCAACGGAAATAAAAGTCGGCATGTCAGGGCGCTATTTTCCATTCACTTTTGTCAAACAAGACAAGCTGCAAGGCTTTGAAGTGGATGTTTGGGATGAGATAGGTAAACGCAATGATTACGATGTAAAATATGTTACGGCTAATTTCTCCGGTCTCTTTGGCCTGCTTGAAACTGGCCGAATTGATACCATTTCAAACCAAATCACCGTCACAGAAGCACGTAAAGCGAAATACTTATTTGCTGACCCGTATGTCATCGACGGTGCACAAATTACCGTTCGCAAAGGTAATGACAGCATTAAAGGGATTGACGATCTTGCCGGCAAAACGGTCGCGGTCAATTTAGGCTCAAACTTCGAGCAGCTACTGCGCAGCTTTGACAAAGACAATAAAATCATCATCAAAACTTACGATACTGGCATTGAACATGACGTTGCTCTTGGCCGTGCTGATGCGTTTGTGATGGATCGCCTTTCGGCTCTGGAATTGATTAAAACAACGGGCTTACCGTTGCAATTGGCTGGTCACCCTTTTGAAACCATTGAAAACGCTTGGCCGTTTGTTAACAACGAGCAAGGCCAAAAACTGCAAGCTGAAGTGAATCAAGCGTTAGCCTCGATGCGCGCTGATGGCACACTGAGTGCGATTTCTGAAAAATGGTTTGCTGCCGATATCACCAATAAGTAAATTCCCCTATTATCAAAACATAGGATTGAGGTGGAACCACACATTCCACCTTTTTTGTTTTAAAAAGGTAAGCCGATGGGATTTGATTTTCACTATATGCTTGAGCTGATGCCAATACTGCTCAGGTATTTAGGCACCACCATGGAGATGGCGACTTGGGGCTTAGTGTTTGCTTTGATCCTGTCGGTCATTTTAGCCAATATTCGTGTGTTCAAAGTGCCCATTTTGGATCCGCTAAGCCAGCTGTATATCAGCTTTTTCCGCGGTACTCCCCTGCTAGTACAACTATTTCTACTCTACTATGGTCTGCCACAAGTGTTACCGTGGATGGTCGGTTTAAATGCGTTTAGCGCCGCGGTGATCGGGCTAACTCTTCACTTCGCCGCTTATATGGCAGAAAGTATTCGCGCCGCCATTTTGGGTATTGATCGCAGCCAAATGGAAGCGAGTTTGTCTGTGGGTATGACCACAAGCCAAGCAATGCGCCGCATTATTTTGCCGCAAGCTACTCGTATCGCGTTGCCATCATTAATGAATTACTTCATTGATATGATCAAATCGACCTCATTAGCTTTTACATTAGGAGTCGCTGAGATCATGGCCAGAGCGCAGATGGAAGCTTCGTCAAGCTTTCGCTTCTTTGAAGCTTTCCTCGCCGTTGCATTAATTTACTGGGCCGTAGTGGTGGTACTGACTCGGGTACAAATTTGGGCTGAAGAGAGACTCAATAAGGCGTATGTACGATGATTAAACTCGATAATATTCATAAGCGCTTTGGCGATACTGAAGTGCTCAAAGGCATCAGCTTAGCAATAGAAAAAGGTGAAATCATCGTCATTATTGGCTCAAGCGGTACAGGTAAATCGACCTTACTGCGCTGCGTCAACTTCCTAGAACGCGCAGACCAAGGCTCCATTACTATTGACGATGTCACTGTCGACACCCAGCAACAGACCAAAGCAGATGTATTAGCACTGCGCAGAAAAACAGGCTTTGTTTTCCAAAACTACGCGCTGTTTGCTCATATGACAGCGAGGCAAAATGTCGCCGAAGGGCTCATTACGGTGCACGGTTGGAAAAAAGATCTCGCCCTGACCCGCGCACAGCAGATTTTGGATGACATCGGTCTTGGGGATAAAGGAGAGAGTTATCCCGCAGCGCTTTCTGGTGGCCAGCAGCAGCGCGTTGGGATCGGTCGTGCGATGGCGCTACAACCAGAATTGCTGCTATTTGATGAACCTACGTCAGCACTCGATCCTGAATGGGTTGGCGAAGTGCTTGCTTTAATGAAGAAATTAGCTACTCATCACCAAACAATGCTGGTGGTTACCCATGAGATGCAGTTTGCAAAAGAGGTAGCCGATCGCGTGATCTTCATGGCCGATGGGCAAATTGTAGAGCAAGGCTCTCCACAGGATATCTTTGGTAATCCACAGGATCCTAAGCTCAAGAAATTTTTAAATCAGGTGGGGATCGACGAAGGATCCTTGTGATTTAAAGGAGACTGCGTATAATCCCCCGACCGGAATTTTAGTGAACCCAATCGTTGACACTTATTGTGACAGTGATTACAATTCCGCCTCTTTGTTGAGAGGCGTCGGATTCCTTTCTTTCTATTAAAGAAGCGAAAATATGCCCACGCCGGGTTTATTTGAACCTAAAAACTACTGATCAGTAAGGTAATTACACATGTCTAAACGCACTTTTCAACCTACCGTTCTAAAGCGCAAGCGTACTCACGGTTTCCGTGCACGCATGGCAACTAAGAATGGCCGTAAGGTTATTAATGCACGTCGTGCTAAAGGCCGCGCGCGCCTGTCAAAATAATTCGCGATTATTTTGAATACGTACGCGTTCAATCGGGAGTTACGTTTGTTAACTCCCGAACATTATAAAAAAGTCTTCCAGCAAGCGCACAGCGCAGGCTCCCCCCATTTCACTATCATTGCTCGCGAAAACGCTCTTACCCACCCAAGGTTAGGGTTGGCCGTCCCCAAAAAACAGATCAAAACAGCTGTTGGCCGTAATCGCTTCAAACGCCTCGCTCGCGAAAGCTTCCGTAATAAACAGCATCAACTTCCTAACAAAGATTTTGTTGTGATTGCGAAAAAGAGCGCGCAAGATTTAAGCAATGAAGAAATGTTCAAACTATTTGAAAAATTATGGCATCGCCTGTCTCGCCCTTCGCGTGGTTAGCAATCGGATTCGTCCGTCTTTACCAAGGAATCATCAGTCCTCTGCTTGGACCACGCTGTCGTTTTACTCCAACCTGTTCAAACTATGCGATAGAAGCGTTGAAAGCTCACGGTTTTGTAAAAGGGTGTTGGTTATCAGGCAAACGTCTATTAAAATGCCACCCTTTGAACGAAGGGGGTTTTGACCCCGTTCCGCCACCAGTCCAAAAACAAGACAGAGATAATTAACGATGGATTCTCAACGTAATATCCTGTTAATCGCCTTGGCACTCGTTTCTTTTTTACTTTTCCAGCAATGGCAAGTAGCAAAGAACCCAGCACCTCAAGCGGTTGAGCAGGCACAAAATAGCAGCACTTTAACTGCACCATCTATGGCTGATGAGTTAGACCCAGCACCAGCAGTAACCAATGCTTCTGCAAAAACCATCACCGTCAAGACTGATGTACTGACTCTGTCAATTGACACGGTAGGTGGTGATGTAGTGAAGGCCGAGCTGAATAAGTACGATGCTGAACTCAATTCAGAAGACCCATTTGTGCTACTTAAAGACATTCCTGGTCACCAGTTTATCGCGCAAAGTGGTTTAGTGGGACCGCAAGGGATCGATTTAAGCAGCAACAATCGTCCAAACTATACTGTTAGCGCCGACACCTTTGCTCTAGCAGATGGTCAAGACGAACTGCGCATTCCCATGACTTATCAAGCCAATGGCCTTGAATACACCAAAACCTTCATCCTTAAACGTGGCAGCTACGCCTTGGATGTTGAATTTGATGTAGTCAACCAATCTGGTAATAACGCGACACTGGGTATGTATGCACACCTACGCCAAAATTTATTGGACGCTGGTGGCAGCTTGGCTATGCCAACTTACCGTGGCGGTGCTTACTCAACACAAGATACACGTTATAAGAAATACAGTTTCGATGATATGCAAGATCGTAACTTGTCACTGCCTTTGGTTAACGGTGAAGGTTGGGCGGCGATGATCCAACACTACTTTGCCAGCGCGTGGATCCCACGTGATGCAGCAGGGTCAAACTTATACACTCGCGTGATTGGCAACTTAGGTGATATTGGTGTTCGCATGCCAAATAAAACCATCGCCAACGGTGAAAAAGCGACATTCTTAGCCACACTTTGGGTCGGTCCAAAACTGCAAGATGAAATGGCTGCTGTTGCGCCAAATCTTGATTTAGTAGTCGACTACGGCTGGTTATGGTTTATTGCAAAACCACTACACATGTTGCTTTCATTCATTCAAAGCTTCGTTAGCAACTGGGGTGTAGCAATCATCTGCTTAACCTTCATTGTTCGTGGTGCTATGTACCCACTGACCAAAGCACAATACACCTCTATGGCAAAAATGCGCATGCTGCAACCGAAGCTGCAAGCAATGCGTGAGCGCATCGGCGATGACCGCCAACGCATGAGCCAAGAAATGATGGAGCTGTATAAGAAAGAGAAAGTAAACCCACTCGGTGGTTGTTTACCTATCTTCCTGCAAATGCCTATCTTCATTGCGCTTTACTGGTCATTAATGGAATCGGTTGAACTGCGTCATTCACCTTTCTTTGGTTGGATTCATGACCTTTCAGCACAAGACCCATACTACATCTTGCCACTGCTGATGGGTGTGAGTATGTTTATGATCCAGAAAATGAGCCCGACGACAGTCACTGACCCGATGCAACAGAAGATCATGACCTTTATGCCGGTTATGTTTACATTCTTCTTCTTGTTCTTCCCATCAGGTTTAGTGATTTACTGGTTGGTATCGAACATCGTTACCTTGATCCAGCAAACCTTGATTTACAAAGCGCTGGAGAAAAAAGGCTTACACTCTAAGTAGCCACTTCAGCAAGAAGTCACACTGACAAGTGAAACAAAGGCGACCTTTTGGTCGCCTTTTTGTTTTTGGCTGATTACAATTGCGCTCATACACCCCTATGTTAGGTACCCTTATGTCTACAGACACCATTGTTGCTCAAGCAACCGCTCCAGGCCGAGGTGGCGTGGGGATTATTCGCGTCTCAGGCCCGAAAGCCGCTCAAGTCGCGCTTGAAGTAACCGGGAAAACACTGAAACCTCGTTATGCGGAATACTTGCCTTTTAAGCATCAAAATGGCACCGAACTTGACCAAGGCATCGCGATCTATTTTCCTAACCCTCACTCCTTTACCGGCGAAGATGTGCTCGAACTACAAGGACACGGTGGCCCGGTCGTCATGGATATGCTGATCAAACGCATTTTGGCTATCAGTGGCTTGCGCGCAGCGCGCCCGGGTGAATTTTCTGAGCGTGCGTTTTTAAACGACAAAATGGATTTAACCCAAGCGGAAGCGATTGCCGATTTGATTGATGCCAGCTCTGAAGAAGCGGCCAAATCCGCTCTGCATTCATTGCAAGGTCAATTTTCCAAACGCATTCACACCTTGGTCGATTCCCTAATCCACCTGCGAATTTACGTTGAAGCAGCGATTGATTTTCCTGAAGAGGAGATCGATTTTCTTGCCGATGGTAAAGTTGCCGCAGATCTGCAAAATATCATCGACAACTTAGACGCCGTGCGCAAAGAGGCCAATCAAGGGGCCATTTTACGCGAAGGGATGAAAGTGGTGATAGCAGGGCGTCCTAACGCGGGCAAATCAAGTTTACTTAATGCCTTGTCAGGCAAAGACTCAGCAATCGTCACCGACATAGCAGGAACCACGCGTGACGTACTGAGAGAGCACATCCACATCGATGGCATGCCACTGCATATCATCGATACCGCTGGCCTACGTGATGCCAATGACGAAGTCGAAAGAATAGGTATTGAGCGTGCTTGGGATGAAATAGCAAAAGCAGATCGTGTGCTCTTTATGGTTGATGGCACCACCACCGATGCCACCGATCCGAAAGAAATCTGGCCAGATTTTGTCGATCGATTGCCTGAAAACATCGGCATGACGGTGATCCGCAACAAAGTCGATCAAACCAAAGAATCGCTCGGTATCTGTCATGTTAATTCTCCAACCTTAATCCGCCTGTCGGCAAAAACTGGAGAGGGAGTTGATGCTCTGCGTACTCATCTCAAAGAGTGCATGGGCTTTGCTGGGGGCAATGAAGGCGGCTTTATGGCCAGACGACGCCATTTGGACGCGCTAGAGCGCGCCGCACAGCACCTCATGATTGGTCAGCAGCAGCTCGAAGGCTACATGGCTGGTGAAATCTTAGCGGAAGAACTGCGTTTATCGCAGCAACATCTAAACGAGATAACGGGCGAATTTAGCTCCGATGACTTGTTAGGGCGCATCTTTTCGTCGTTCTGTATCGGCAAATGATCGCAGTGAGAAGCTTGATCACTCTTAATTATAGGAATATCTCATGATCCATATCATCACTGGCAGCACCTTAGGAGGCGCTGAATATGTCGCCGATCATCTCAACGATCTACTGCAAGAGCAAGGTTATACTACGACTATCCACAACCAACCCAACTTAAGTGATATACCCTCACAAGGGACTTGGCTCATTGTCACCTCCACGCATGGAGCGGGTGACTACCCAGACAATATCCAACCTTTTATCGCTTCTTTGCAATCAACACCACCGAATACGAGCGAGTTAAAATATGCCGTGGTAGCACTTGGCGATTCAAGCTATGACACGTTTTGCGCAGCAGGTAAGCATGCATATCAACTGCTTGAGGATATAGGTGCAACGCCAATTAGCGACTGTTTCACCATAGATATATTAGAATATTCCGTTCCTGAAGATGCCGCTGAAGTATGGCTCAAACAGCACATCGAACAATTCTAGCGAATGGCATAAAGTCACCAAGCGGCCTGTGAGCCGCTTTTTTTGTACTCTTAAGCTCTGTGTATAACTGTCTCAATACTCGCCATAGAAAAGTTAAGTCCATTTTAAATATTTTAATGTGTATAACTATGCTGTTATTCGGTGATTAACCTATAGTTATCCAATTAATAACTCATGCATTTTACGACCCTGTGCATAACTAGCCTTTTTGATCCCAGCTAATACACGATTAGATCATGTCAGGATCACAGCTTGTGATCCTCTTAAAAACCATGATCTTGTTGATCATTTATCGGTTATCCACAGATATGCTCGATCCTAATAATAGATCTAATATAAGATCTCTATATAGATC
>NZ_CAWNTB010000216.1:0-14025 GCF_963877065.1 Vibrio sp. V01_P9A10T6 | reverse complement strand
GTGTAAAGCAGCGCTCATCGACAGAGCTATCTCTAAAAGATAGCAAGGATTTGAGAAAATCGTCGCGCTCTAATTCGAAAGCTCCCAATGATGCCAGATGCGGATTCATCACCTGACAATCAATCAACTGTCCACCGTGTGATTGAAAATGCTGGCAAAAATACCAAAGCGCAATTTTTGATGCATTGGCTTTGATACTAAACATCGACTCACCGCAAAACATTTGGCCCATTTGTATGCCATAGAGCCCGCCGATCAATTTATCTTCCTGCCACACCTCAACCGAATGACAACGGCCAGAAGCCGCAAGGGCGAGGTAGGCGCTGCGCATCTCTTCATTTAGCCAAGTTTGATCTGCGGGTCTTACGTTGGCGCAACTTGTAATTACCTCTTTAGTTGCATGGTTAAGGCTTATTTTATATTGATGTTTTCGCTGGAATTTTTTAACGCTTTTAGCTGGAGAAAAAGTTTGTGGGTTAAACACAGCTCGTGGAGCGGGGCTCCACCAAAGAATAGGCTCTTGTGGGCCATACCAAGGAAAAATTCCGTGTCGATAAGCATTATAAATACGTTCTGGTTGTAAATCTCCACCAAACGCGAGCAGTCCATTTGGCTCTTCTAGCGCCTCATCAGCGGAAGGAAAAGAGAAATCATCAAGCGCAAGCTGAGGAAGGTAAATAGTCATGTTCGATCCGATCTGGGTTAACCATCAAGATAAGGCCACGGAATGAGGATAGTAGGGATTTTTCAATAGTTTGCCAATCATTACTATCAGGCCATATTTGTACTGGAGTTCGCTTTTATTTTTAGATAGGCTGCAAGTACGAAGAATTTTCATTTTCCTAGAGCAAACAGGAGCTCTTTGGAAGATGCAAGGAAACACAACTCGAATGGAAAGCCTCACGTTACAACCAATAAAAAAAATTAATGGGCAAGTCAATTTACCCGGTTCCAAAAGTGTCTCAAACCGAGCGCTACTGCTTGCCGCTCTGGCAAGTGGTACGACTAAGCTAACGAACTTGTTAGACAGTGACGACATTCGCCACATGCTCAACGCACTAGCAAAACTTGGTGTGGAGTATCGTTTGTCAGACGACAAAACGGTCTGTGAGATAAAAGGTTTGGGTCGGCCTTTTAGCATCGAGCAATCCGTTGAGCTGTTTTTAGGTAATGCAGGGACGGCAATGCGTCCACTTGCGGCAGCATTAGTCCTTGGACAGGGTGAGTTCATTTTGACTGGTGAGCCGAGGATGAAAGAACGTCCAATCGGTCATCTCGTTACAGCGTTACGTGAAGCGGGCGCTGATATTGAGTACCTTGAAAACGAAGACTTCCCGCCGTTAAAAATTACGGCAACCGGCCTTAAAGCTGGAACCGTGGCGATTGACGGTTCAATCTCGAGTCAATTTTTGACCGCCTTTTTAATGGCTGCGCCACTGTCTGATGGTGAAATGACGATAAACATCGTTGGTGACTTGGTCTCAAAGCCCTACATTGATATCACGTTACACATCATGGCGCAGTTTGGTGTAAAAGTGATCAACCATAACTACACTCAATTTGTGATCCCAGCTGGGCAATCGTATGTTTCTCCTGGGCAGTTTTTGGTGGAAGGGGATGCATCCTCTGCTTCTTACTTCCTCGCGGCGGCGGCTATCAAAGGTGGCGAAGTAAAAGTTACTGGTATTGGTAAAAACAGTATCCAAGGGGATATTCAATTTGCCGATGCGCTAGAAAAAATGGGCGCAGTCATCGAATGGGGGAATGATTATGTCATCGCTCGTCGTGGAGAGCTTAATGCGGTTGATCTCGATTTTAATCACATTCCTGATGCGGCTATGACCATTGCGACGACCGCATTATTTGCCAAAGGCACCACAGCCATTCGCAACGTATATAATTGGCGTGTTAAAGAAACCGATCGTTTAGCCGCAATGGCGACGGAGCTGCGTAAAGTGGGTGCAGAGGTTGAGGAAGGGGATGATTACATTATCATCACACCACCAACGTCATTACAGCATGCGGCAATCGACACTTATGACGATCATCGAATGGCGATGTGTTTTTCGCTGGTTGCACTGAGCGATACCGCAGTGACGATTAATGATCCTAAATGTACTTCGAAAACGTTTCCTGATTATTTTGAACAGCTTGCGCAACTAAGCCACTAGGTATTGAGCCTTTAAACCCAATAATGAAAAGCCTCGAATGAGGCTTTTTTTCATCAAGAATTACGATTGAACGAGAGTGAATTGCTTTGATAAATGCAAGGCAAGGTACTTGAACATGTTAAATACCGCAGTGGTATTAGGTGTTGGCAGCCCCTTGTCGTCTAAAAAGTAGTTGCCTTTAAAAACTAATACATCCTCTTTTTCTTCAACGCTATCGGCGCGCATGCCAACGATATAAGCGTCATGTTCTTGAATGATTTGGTTTGCAATAAGTAACAAATCAAATTCAGTAATAGATTGTTTTTCGCTCATCTTTTACGGTCCTATGAGTAGATGTGCGAGGATAGTGCCGTAAAAGGGTAGGTAATTTCAATGATTTCAAATAGAATTCGGCGCAAAATTCGATGGAGTGGATTCTCAAGCTTTGGCCAAAGAGAGAAGTCACGTCTAAGCTTAATCAAGAAAGCCGATTTTTTATGCAATGAGAATGTGTGACTTACGGCATATTTCATTGGATTTATTTCGCGAACTGATAATACGCACTTTAGTATGAGCGCCAAAGCACGTTTAGTAGAGTGCTGCAGCAATGAAAGCCAAGCTCACAAGTACCACAGGATTCGATTTTAAACTTTTCAATTTAGGTTGGAAGGCTGGCGGAGAATAGGCCACTGAGCTCTGGTTGCATTTTGACCAATTATTGAGTGGTTGAATTTTATTTTTAAAAAACATGTTGATCTTCTTGTTAACTGGCTCGATAGTAAAAAAAGAAGCAATAATTTAGAACGTCATGCGATTTACTTTCGCGTAATGATTAAGGGCATTTGAGTCAATTATGGGTAAATCACTCGTTATAGTGGAATCGCCAGCCAAGGCTAAAACGATCAATAAATATCTTGGTAAAGATTTTATTGTTAAGTCGAGCGTAGGGCATGTTCGTGATCTTCCAACCGCAGGTCAAAGTACCGCTAAAAAAGCAACGCCTAGTTCTTCTTCAAAGAACCTTAGCGCTGAAGAGAAAGCACGCTTGAAAAGCGAGAAAGACCGCAGTTCGTTAATTAAGAAGATGGGCATCGACCCTTATCACGGCTGGGAAGCGAATTACCAAATTTTGCCGGGTAAAGAAAAAGTAGTGGCGGAATTGCAAAAGCTTGCCAAAGATGCCGACTGCATTTATCTCGCAACCGATTTGGACCGCGAAGGAGAAGCCATCGCTTGGCACCTTCGTGAGATCATCGGTGGCGATGAACAGCGATACAAACGAGTTGTATTTAACGAAATTACAAAAAATGCAATCCAACAAGCCTTCCAAACACCGGGTGAATTGAATATTGACGGTGTAAACGCCCAACAAGCACGTCGTTTCATGGACCGTGTGGTGGGTTTTATGGTCTCTCCATTACTTTGGAAAAAAGTGGCGCGTGGCTTGTCTGCGGGTCGCGTCCAATCGGTGGCGGTGAAATTACTTGTTGAGCGTGAGCGTGAAATTAACGCGTTTGTCCCTGAAGAGTTCTGGGATATCCATGCTGATACGAAAACGCAAGATAAAACGGATTTCCGTCTGTTGGTTGCGCAAAAAAATGATGTAGCGTTTAAACCTGTCAACGAAGCGGAAGCTAAATCAGCGGTTTCGATTTTAGAAAAAGCTTCTTACGAAGTGTGTAAACGTGAAGACCGCCCAACCAGCAGTAAACCTTCCGCTCCTTTTATCACCTCGACGTTACAGCAAGCAGCCAGTACTCGCTTGGGTTACGGAGTGAAGAAAACGATGATGCTAGCTCAGCGCTTGTATGAGGCAGGTTACATCACTTATATGCGTACCGATTCAACCAACTTAAGTGCTGAAGCGGTTGAAGCGGTTCGCAGCTATATTGGGAGTGAGTTTGGACAAGCCTACTTACCTGAGAATCCGTTAGCTTATGGAAGTAAGCAGGGGGCTCAAGAAGCGCACGAAGCGATTCGTCCATCCAGTGTGGATGTTAAAGCCGATGATTTACAAGGTATGGAAGCGGATGCTCATAAGCTATACGCGCTAATCTGGAATCAGTTTGTTGCTTGCCAAATGACGCCAGCTCAATACGATTCGACCACTGTGAGCGTGAAAGCGGCAGAATTTACCCTTAAGGCGAAAGGTCGCATCCTTAAATTTGATGGTTGGACACGAGTTCAACGTCCAATGGGTAAGAATGAAGACCAAATTTTACCTCCAGTGAAAGTGGGCGAAACGTTGTTATTGCAAACGTTAGATCCAAAACAACATTTCACTAAGCCACCGGCACGTTATACGGAAGCTGCGCTGGTAAAAGAGCTTGAAAAGCGTGGTATAGGCCGACCATCGACGTATGCTTCTATCATCTCTACTATTCAAGATCGCGGCTATGTGAAAGTGGATCAGCGACGTTTTTATGCTGAGAAAATGGGTGAAATCGTCACCGATCGTCTGGATGACAGTTTCAATGACTTGATGAACTATGACTTCACCGCGCGAATGGAAGAAAAGCTGGACCAAATTGCAGCAGGATCTGCAAATTGGAAAGGAGTCTTGGACGATTTCTTTAAAGATTTCACTTCAGATTTAGAAACGGCTGAACTGGATGAAGAACAAGGTGGTATGAAACCCAACCACATCGTGATGACCGACATTCAATGTCCGACATGTTCACGTCCAATGGGAATTCGTACAGCCTCTACTGGGGTGTTCCTCGGTTGTTCTGGTTATGCACTGCCGCCTAAAGAGCGTTGTAAAACCACCATTAACCTAGGTGACGAAGAAGGCGTCATCAATGTCTTGGAAGAAGATGTTGAAACGGCTGCACTGCGCGCTAAAAAACGTTGTCCTATCTGTGAAACGGCGATGGATGCGTACCTAATCGATGACACACGTAAAATGCATGTGTGCGGGAACAATCCGAACTGCGAAGGTTACGTTGTAGAATTCGGTGAGTTTAAAGTTAAAGGCTATGATGGCCCAGTTGTCGAGTGTGACAAGTGTGGGTCAAACATGGTGCTGAAAAATGGCCGTTTTGGTAAGTACATGGATTGCACCAGCGATGACTGTAAAAATACGCGTAAGATCTTAAGAAGCGGCGAAGTTGCTCCACCAAAAGAAGATCCTATCCATTTCCCAGAATTGCCTTGTGAAAACTCGGATGCGTATTTTGTACTGCGTGATGGCGCTTCAGGTCTGTTTCTTGCGGCGAGCAATTTCCCTAAATCTCGTGAGACACGTGCGCCATTGGTTGAAGAATTGGCTCGTTTCAAAGAGCGCCTAGCACCAAAGTATCAATACTTAGCGGATGCGCCTGCACATGATCCTGATGGTGTGGCGGCGGTTGTACGCTTTAGTCGTAAGTCAAAAGAACACTATGTACGCACTGAGATAGATGGTAAACCCTCAGGTTGGACGGCGTTGTACGATAATGGGCGGTGGGAAATTACCGATAAGCGTAAAAACGCTAAAAAATAGCCTTTAATGTGATCAATGCGAAAAGGTAGCCTTCGGGCTACCTTTTTTTTGGCTGGAGTTTGAGCAAGTTCAACTATTCATACTATTCATGGAAAATGTGTCGCCAATATTTTGACATTCCATGTGTAAGGCAGTATTGATTAACTATCCGTGAGCGGGCGGAGTGTCGGATGTTCAGAGTCTTGTACACAGGAGATAGCCCTATTGCATCAGCATGTTGTGAATTGTTCAGTCGGTTCAACAACTAAAATGGAGCTATTTGGTGTAATTAATATTTATGTCTTTAACCTAGTAAACATAGCGTCATAAATTCGTTGTATTTTTAATAAAAAGAGAGTGTATATAAAATTAAGAATGCATCAATAAAGTGAATAAAAATGATTAGTTAATACATTGTTATGTTTATATGTTACACCGAGCTGTAAATGTGAGCTAGGTTAGGAGTTAGCAAACTAAAGGGTTCAGACAAGTCAGAACAGCGTATTTAAAATTGTATTATTTCTTTAATTCGATAACGTATAAACAACCGATTGCATTTAGGGTGGTGAGGGAGTTTCATACAGCCCACTGCAAGTGGTCAATAAGGATAGCATCCATACATCCCCTGTAAATTAAGGTATGGAATGCAAATATAAGAATTAAATAAGGAGAATTAAAATGGCTGGTGTTTTAGGAATGATCCTTGCTGGTGGCGAAGGCTCGCGCTTGATGCCTTTAACGGAATCTCGTAGTAAACCTGCAGTGCCATTTGGTGGCAGTTATCGTTTAATCGATTTTGCTTTGAATAATTTTGTAAACGCGGATTTGATGCGTATCTACGTGCTTACACAATTTAAATCACAATCGTTGTATTTACATATGAAGAAAGGCTGGAACCTTTCGGGCATCACTGATCGGTTTATCGATTCAATCCCCGCACAGATGCGTGATGGCAAGCGCTGGTACGAAGGTACTGCGGATGCTATCTACCAGAACATTCGTTTTATTGAACTCTCTACCCCCGACCAAGTATGTATTTTTGGCTCTGATCATATCTATAAAATGGATATCCGCCAGATGCTCGATTTCCATAAACGTGTAGACGCAAAACTGACCGTTTCTGCGCTGAGAATGCCGCTGAAAGAAGCGTCTCAGTTTGGTGTGATTGAAGTTGATGAAGCCGGAAAAATGGTCGGTTTTGAAGAAAAACCTTGCAACCCTAAAGCGATCCCTGGGCACCCAGACCTTGCACTTGTTTCTATGGGTAACTACATATTCGATACAGATAAACTCTGTGCAGAACTGCGTCGTGATGCTGAAGATAATCACTCCAGCCATGATTTTGGCAAAGATATTATTCCTAAACTTTTCCCAGAAGGAGAGGTTTATGTCTATGATTTTTCAACCAATAAAATCAAAGGCGAAAAAGACACAACTTACTGGCGTGATGTTGGTACGATTGAGGCCTACTGGGCAGCGCACATGGATCTATTAGAGCATGATGCCGATTTCTCGTTGTATAACCGTAGCTGGCCTCTCCACACTTATTATCCACCGTTGCCACCTGCAACCTTTGTTGATTCACACGATCGTAAAGTACAGATCACCGACAGCTTGATCTCCGGCGGAAGCTACATTCAAGGTGCGAAGATTTATAAATCGGTACTAGGCTATCGCAGTAACATCGGAGCCAACACTTTAGTGAGTGAATCCGTGATCCTCGGTGATGTTAAAATTGGCGAAGGATGTACAATTAAGCGTACGATTATTGATAAAAATGTCGAAATAGCACCAGGTACTATCATTGGTGAAGATTTAGAACTCGATAGACAACGTTTCCATGTTTCTGATGAGGGCATCGTTGTTATCGCAAAAGGAACAAAAGTTGGATTCTAGAATGGAAAAAATCGATGTTTGGTTTACCGTTTCAGAAGCTCAAGGTTTGATCAAAAGTGGTGGTTTGGCCGATGTGGCCAAAGCACTGCCTAAAGCACTGCAAGAGTTAGGTCATCAGGTAGCTATTGTGCTACCTGCTTATCGTTCTATATTGGGCATTTCAGATGCTCCTGTTGTGCTAGAAACTGAGCTTACCCATTGGCCTCATACTTCATATCTGGTCCGCCAGATGGAGCTAGATGGAGTGGCCGTGTACTTAATTGAATGTGAACAATATTTTGGCCGAGCACAAATGTATGGCGAGAATAACCAAGCGTACGCTGATAATGGCGAGCGTTTTGGTTTCTTTTCAGCAGCTAGCCTAGATGTTTTACCTAAGCTCGGTAAAAAACCACAGATTATCCATGCAAATGATTGGCATACAGGGTTGGTTCCATTTTTGTTGAAAACGCGTTACCAGCATGACGCTTATTTTTCTGATATGAAAAGCGTATTGACCGTTCACAACGCGATTTTTAAAGGTATTTTTTCTTATCATCAATTAGAGATCATCCCAGAATTGAACTTATCTGGCATGGAATTTTTACGCTACGGACACGATCACGTCAGTATGCTAAGAGCAGGGATTGCCTTTGCTGACAAAATCAATGCTGTTAGCCCTAATTATGCTTCCGAGCTGCTAACACCGCTTGGCTCTCATGGGTTGGTAGATGATTTTGTTCACCGAGCTAGAGATTTGCACGGTATCGTTAATGGGTGTGATTATAGCGAGTGGGATCCACAAAACGATGAATTTCTTCCTCTTGGCTACTGTGATGAAGCTGAATCACTTCAAGCGGGAAAACGGGCGAGTAAGCGTATGTTGCAAGAGGAGCTGCAATTACCTCAGCGTGACTTGCCTTTGTTTGGGATGGTTTGTCGACTCACCCACCAAAAAGGTTTCCACTACATTTTACCTATACTAGAGTCGTTCTTACGCAATGATGCTCAGCTCATTATTGTTGGCACAGGAGAGCCTGAAGTTGCTGTTCAGCTACATAAAATGGCGGCGAAGCATGCTGATAAATTTGCGTTTGTTGAAGCTTATAGCAATCGTTTTGCACATTTGGTTGAAGCCGGTTCTGATTTCTTCTTAATGCCTTCAGAATTTGAAGCTTGCGGTTTGAATCAGATCTACAGCATGGCTTATGGCACGCTGCCCATCGTTCGTGAAGTTGGTGGTTTAAAAGACACCGTGCGTGATTATGATAAGTTTCCTGAAGAAGCGACTGGTTTTGGTTTTCATGATCCTTCTCCAGAAGCACTGCTTATTGCAATGCAGCGAGCGATGCTGTTTTATCTTCAACATCCCGAAACTATGTTGGAGGTTCAACAGAGGGCGATGCGACAAAATTTTAGCTGGCAGGATTCAGCGAAAGAGTACATCAAGATGTATCATCTCGCGTTTCATGACTGATGTTTTTATAACAAGTAAGGCGCTTTGGCGCCTTACTTGTTTAGCCGAACGAGCCCGCATGATTTTTTGCTATTCAGCCCCCGTTTTGTGGTAGTCTTGCGTTTCTCAAATTGAAGCTGATTAACGGTTTTGTATGTCTCATAGCCTACTTTTCCATAAGACCTACCTGCATCCCACCAGTGATGAATGGGTTGTTTTTGTGCATGGCGCAGGTGGAAGTTCATCCATCTGGTTTAAGCAAATCAAAGCGTACCGTGAGCATTTCAACCTGTTATTAGTTGATTTACGAGGTCATGGCAAGTCAAACCAACTGTTTAAAGAGTTGATGGCAAATCGTTACACGTTTAAATCCGTCACTCTTGATATTCTCAAAGTGCTCGATCATTTGAAAATTCAGTCTGCCCATTTTGTTGGAATGTCACTCGGTACCATTATTGTACGTAATCTTGCTGAAATGGCGACTGGGCGAGTTTGCTCTATGGTTTTGGGTGGAGCGATAACCCGTTTGAATGTGCGCTCTCAAGTGCTCGTAAAGTTGGGTAATTTGAGTAAACACATCATTCCTTACATGTGGCTTTATCGTTTGTTTGCTTACATTGTGATGCCACAACGCAACCAAAAAGAGTCACGGCATCTTTTTATTCGAGAAGCGAAGAAGCTGTGCCAAAAAGAGTTTAAACGCTGGTTTATGCTGACTTCCGAAGTCAATCCTCTGATGAAATGCTTCAAAGAGAAAGAGCTACCCATTCCCACTCTTTATCTTATGGGAGAGAGAGACTATATGTTCATTCAACCCGTTAAAGACATGGTGGCAATGCATAGACAAAGTGTGTTATTAGAGATCCCAGATTGCGGCCACGTGTGTAATGTTGAACAGTCTGAGATGTTTAACCACCACTCAATTGAGTTCATCCGCCAGCATCAGACTCGTTAGTCTGAATCTAAACAACCGCAGTACCAGCAGGCTGCAAACTGCGGCCCATTTTCCTCGTTGCACTGTCCACAAACCCAGTTAGGTTCTTCGTTTATCTCTTCTATCTGATAGGCCAATAATTGTGCTTGAGCCTCGGCGATTTGAGCTTCATCCAACAGCCATATATAGGGCAAGGTTTCTTCTGAAAAAGGGAGCTCTCCACCTAAGCCGTATAAGTTATCGCCTCTCACTTCACAGCGAATATTGAATTGCTGTAAATACTGACAAACTATATATGCCTCTATCGGGTGGTTTGAAACACAAATTTTCATCATTATTCACTTCAGGCGGAAGTTGGGTTTTTGTTCAATCTGGCCATAATCCACTTGGTGAGAATAGGAAAAAGACCTAATAGAGCAAATGAAAGCAAAACCGAAGGAGATACAATACCGGATAAGCTTTCAATTTCAGCTAGTTGAGTACCAGCATTCAGATAAACGGCAGTGCCGGGCAACATACCGAGTTGGCTAATCAGGTAAAAGCGAGCGGTTGATATGGGTGTTAGGCCCATTAATAAATTAATCAAGAAAAAAGGGAAAACCGGAATTAAGCGCAGTGAGAATAGATAAAATGCCCCATCTTTTGCAACTCCTTGATTAATCGTTTGCAGCTTTTGACCAAATTTTGTTTGAATCCATTCACGCAGTAAGAAACGGCTACTCAAAAAGGCGATAGTTGCGCCTATGGTGCTGGCAAAGGAGACAAGCAGTAAGCTAGTCCAAAAACCAAACAGCGCAGCGCCCAGTAACGTGACGACCGCCGCTCCTGGGATGGAGAAAGCGGTGAGCACAATATAGAGTGAGAAATAGATCAAAGCAGCGCTGATCACGTTTTGGCTAATGTATTCGTTTAATAGCATTTGCTGTGCTTTGGCATTATCTAACGTTAGATAGTGGCCAAAATTTACAATCAAAAAGACAATAAAGGCAAATAAAGCCAAGCCTAAGAGAAGTTTTTTATTCATGGTGTTCCTCAAAACGACATATTTTACTAGATATAGTGAAGAAGACAGAGGAAGTCGAATTTATATTTCAAAACGGGATTAAAAAAACGCCCGCATGGTGATGCGAGCGTATTTGATTATTTAATCGAGATATTTATTTACTCGGAAGTTAAAGGCTTTTAGCTAATTCATCGCGTCGAGATTGTGGGATAACCGACCAATGCTTGCCTTCAATAGCACCTTCAAGGGCCCATAGCAATTCAAGACTGATTGAAGAAGAATGGGTTTGCTGAATCGCTTTATAGGCTTCCAAAGCCCCCTTTGTATGCAAATCCGTTACAGATTCTATCCCTGCTTTCTTAAGCATACGTTCGGTGGCGAGTCGAAGGTTCGGGAGATCTTTTAGGCGTTCTGGCTTCGTTTGGGCTTGAACTTCTCGTTCTTGTTTGGCGATTTCGAGTGCGACAGCAGCATCTCGTAAAATGAGCGAAGGGTTTTCCCAACAATTGTCAGGTAATGCGAAGTATTTTGTGACGACAGGGAACCCACGTTTTTTATAGATATAGGGCTCATAGCCTTGCTCTTTAAAGCGAGAGGTTGATAGATCGTCTGCGCGAATATGAAGTTTATCGTTTACGACCAAAGCAAACATGGTGTCATCGACAAAAATGCCGAAGCCGCCAAACATTGAACGAGACTTAACGCGTCCAAGTTGTTCGAAGAGTCGCATTGAATCTTTAAGTACTGGTTTATCCATGCTGTAAATTCTCGGTGTATGGGAAAAACGCCACCAAAATCAGGTCCGAGAGATTAGCAAACTTATGCAGAAAGAGTGTCAGTAAGGGGTAAACTTAACGTTTGCATATTTGCCATCGGCAACCCCGCTACCTACCGAATAGTCGGTTTAGGCCGGAGGCTTTGCGTCCCATCTTTTCAAATGGTTTGCCCTGTGCGTGACTTCTAATAGTAAGAATATATAAATTTTTGGATGAGCATCACGTTTATTTATTATTTGCGTGATGCTCATTCCAAATTTACTATTATTTGATACGGCGTTCTGTCTCGAATATAGGAAAATCCATAAAATTGACATTTGTCGCTTGCTTTAAATAATGACACTATTTCGTTATGTTTTTTACTGTGTTGCGTTCAACAATCTCGGGGTGCATCTCAAACACACGACGTTCATGCTCTTTGTCTTTAATGCGTTCCAATAGGATTTCAAAGGCGTTTTTCCCTACTCGTCGTTTTGGCTGGTGAACCGTAGTTAACGGTGGTGAGAAATACTCAGCAAGTTCAATATTGTCATAACCAATAACAGACATGTCATCAGGAATACGGATGCCTTTTTGTTGCAAGCGACTCATTAAACCGAGAGCCATTGTATCGTTAAAGCAAAAAACAGCCGTTGGGCGCTTGTCCATGGCGGCGATCTTGTCGGCGGCGAGCACCGCAGTATCACACTCGAAGTTACCTTCCAAAATCCAATCTTCATGAACGGTTAGGCTTGCTTCGGCAAGAGCACGCTTAAACCCTTGAATCCGTTCTTGGCACGCCGCTTTTTCGAAGTGCCCACTTAAGCAAGCAATGTCAGTATGGCCATGATCAATAAGGTATTTGGTGGCGAGATATCCGCCTTCCTCTGAGTTATCAATAATTTTATCGGCTTGAGAACTTTCAGGGCCCCAGTCCATGATAACTTTCGGAATGTCTGAATGACGATCAAGCATCTCAAGCAGTTCTTGGGTGAGGTCCGAGCACATGACTAACATACCATCGACACGTTTTTCCGCTAGCATGCGGATGTAGTCGCGTTGCTTCTCGTAAATACCGCCGGTATTGCACAAAATAAGTGTGTAGCCTTGGCGGTAGCAGTAGCTTTCAACACCATCGATAACCTCAGAAAAAAATAAGTTTGTCGATTGGGTCACTAACATACCAATGGTACGGGTGGTGTTGCATTTTAAGCTGCGAGCGACTGCACTTGGTGCATAGTTAAGCTCTGATACCGCTTCCATCACTCGTTCTTGGGTTGCTTCAGCCACAAAGCGAGTTTTATTGATTACATGCGATACCGTGGTGGTTGATACGCCCGCTAAGCGTGCAACGTCTTTAATCGTAGCCATAAATTCTCTGTCCTGTCGATAACTGCTGAAAGTGATAGTCACGAAGAGCAATTCAGCGGTATTAGGCCTATCAGTGTCATATTGAAGCCTAAAAGTAGTAAAAACACAAAAACCGCCTCTAATCAGCGGTTGCATCTTAAATTCATTTTTTATCGTTTGCGGTCAAGATTCTAGTCCGCAAATGTCCATCAAGCAACGAAAAATCCACCGAATAAATCGGTCAACAGTCACAATTGACCGATTTAGTAATTGGTATTAACCAGGTTATCTCACTGGTTTGATAAATAGTCGCGGTCTAAGTGAAGAAACGCGACCAACAATTCGCTTGCGGCACCGTAAAAACCAAATTGATCAATCTGTTGGCAGCGAAGATGGAATTGTGGGATCCAAGAGAGCAAATGTTGTTCAATAAAATCACACTGCTGTGTAAAGGCTTGTTCAAGGTGCGTCTCTTGTTCAAGCTCATTGGAGCGAATGATCAAGTTACCTAAGAAATCCAGTTCAATCGCAATGTGGTCGGCGGGTTCGTTGAGTGTATCGTTGACTGCAATGTGATGGGCTGCCATCAAATCCGACATTGCTCTGGCTGGTTCGTCATTGAGCAACCCTGATTTTCCAATGTAAATTGAGGCATAGGGTAGCGCGGACTCCTTATTGGATTTTAAAAAAAGATCACAGAAATCGGCTGCGAGCTCAAGCTGTGCGTCTTCTTTGTCTTGCAATCGGTTCAGTGCATCAACTAATTTATCAATGGCAGGTTTAAGTGTCGCGTTTTCTGCTAATCCTGAAAGAAATATGCGAATAGCGGGCGTATAGTATTGCTCTAATTCATGCTCCGAAAATTCTTTCACAAATAAGCTCGAAAGCCACCAATAAATCTCGGCACGCTGTTCATTAAAAGCTTTGATGTCTTGCATGGTATTGGCTCTCCAAGGGGGGGGGGGGGCGAAAATCGTTTTTAAAAAGTAATTGATCTAAGGGAGGTCTCTTATAACAATCTCCGAGCCCACAAGACTAA
>NZ_CAWNTB010000215.1:0-14323 GCF_963877065.1 Vibrio sp. V01_P9A10T6 | reverse complement strand
ACTTTGTACCGTGAGCATGAAATTCTATCTAAACAGCAGATTCAACGTTGTGCCAAAGTCTATAAAAACCTTGTCATTCTTGATTTGACGGGCGAAGAAATTATTTACGCGGGGAATCGGTTTATCATTTATGCCTTATTTCCCCAGTGTAATATCTCGATTCACAAAATGTGGGGCTTTCAGAAGCAAAATATCGTGTTTGCTACGGGGAAATCTATTTTTGATCGTGGCTCTAAAACCAATGTGGGCGGATTAATGCTCAAATATGGTGGTGGAGGCCATCAAGCGGCTGGAACGTGCCAAATTGCTCTTGAAATGGCCGAGCAGGTAGAAAAAGAGCTGATCAGCCAAATTACTACAGATGGTTAAAGCCGATGAAGCCCTGCATGGCGGGGCTTTTTATTGCATAGCGGCGTTTTCTATACGTTTCATTCCTAAAAACCACAAAGTTACCTATTCTTATTGCGACTCACCACCTACCAGTAATACCGAGTTGTTTCGTTATAATTGCAGCTTGGGGTTTCGTAAATCTTATTTTTCTCTATACTTACCCAAGTGACTGAATTATTAATAGTTTACACCGATGGAATGTCGCGAAGTTATCAATGGAAGGATTCTAGTATGAGAAAAATTAAGCCTACGCTGTTAGGTGTGACTGTGCTGCTGATGAGTGCTTTGGCGACTGCGGATGTTGTAGAAACCACAACATTATCCGGCGTTGGGCAAGCCAAATATCCCGCCAATTTTTCTCATTTCGATTATGTTAATCCAAGAGCGCCTAAGTACGGAAAAGTAACTTATGGCGAGGTAGGTACTTACGACAATTTTAACCGCTTTGCTTCCCGAGGCGCTCCGGCGGCAGGCAGTGGTGAGCTTTATGATTCACTGATGTTTGCGCCCAGCGACGAAATTGATACCTATTATCCATTGATTGCTTCTAAAGTCCGTTATTCTGATGACTATTCGTGGCTAGAACTAGATATCAACCCGAACGCACGTTTTCAAGACGGTAAACCGATCACCGCGCAAGATGTTGAGTTTACGTTCAACAAGTTCATGACAGAAGGAGTGCCTCAATATCGACTGTTTTACAAAGCGGTTAAATCGGTAACGGCGATCCATCCTTTAACGGTTCGTATTGAGATGTCAGAACCTAATAGAGAAAAGCTTTTTAGTTTGGCTCAATCAACTCAAGTGTTGCCTAAGCACTATTGGCAGGATAAAAACTTAGCAGAACCATTAAATGAACCGCCAGTCGGCAGCGGTCCTTACAAAGTCGTACGTTATCAAACTGGGCAGAGTGTCACTTATGAGTTGCAGAAAGATTATTGGGCTGCCAACTTACCAGTCAACATTGGGCGGCATAATTTCAAGCAGATCCAATACGACTATTACCGCGACGATACCGTAATGCTTGAGGCATTTAAAGCTGGGGAATTTGATATTCGCCAAGAGAGTTCGGCGAAGTTTTGGGCCAGCTCATACACTGGATTGAACTTCGATAAAGGATTCATCAAGAAAGAAGCGATCGCGCATAATAGTCCAGCTTCAACCCAAGGTTTTGTATTTAATATTCAACGAGAAGTGTTTAGTGATCCGAAAGTGCGCGAGGCTTTGACCTATGCGATGGATTTTGAATGGATGAACAAAAATATGTTCTACGATCAATACTCACGAACGCGTAGCTATTTTCAAAACACAGAGTATGAAGCGAAAGGTCTTCCCTCTACTGATGAACTCATTATTCTTACACCACTAAAAGATAAGATCCCAGAACGTGTTTTTACCCAAGAATACCAACCACCAGTGACGGATGGGTCTGGTCGTATTCGTCAACAACTACGAGTCGCTTTTCAATTGCTCAAAGAGGCGGGGTGGGAGCTGAAAGATAAAGTGATGACCCATAAAGAAACGGGTAAAGCGTTTGAGTTTGAGTTATTAATCTACAGTCCGACCACGGAACGCATTGCTATTCCTTTACAAAAAAACTTAAAACAGTTGGGTATCGAGATGAAGATTCGCTCAGTGGATACCACACAATATCTTAAGCGTTTGCGCGATAGAGATTTTGACATGCTTTCGTCGGCCTATGCGGCGAATCCTTACCCAAGTCCTAATTTGTTGATTATCTGGAATTCAAACTACATCGATTCCACGTACAATCGTGCTGGAGTGGCAGACCCAGTTGTCGACTTCCTCACTGAACAAATTGCCGCCAATCAAGAGCATCCAGAAAAATTATTGCCTTTAGGCCGAGCATTAGATCGCGTTCTACAATGGAATTTTTATCTGATCCCACAGTGGTATCTGAGCCAATATCGTATCGCAACTTGGGACAAATTCGAGCGTCCTAGCGTGATGCCAAAATATGATATTGGTCTTGATACTTGGTGGGTTTCGGAGCAGAAAGCGCAATTGCTACCAGAAAAACGCCGTTAAGAGGATGCAATGACTGCTTATATTTTCCGCCGATTGCTGCTCGTTGTGCCCACGCTGTGGGCGATTATTACCATTAATTTTTTTATCATCCAAATTGCCCCCGGAGGCCCAGTTGAGCAAGCGATTGCACAAATGGAAGGGCATGGTGACGGAATTATGGAGCGATTTACTGGAGGCGGCCAAGAGGTGGATATGTCGCTGCCGGTTAACACTGGAGGCTATAAAGGTTCTCGAGGTTTAGACCCCGAGGTAGTCGAAGCGATAAAAAAACAGTTTGGTTTCGATAAGCCTCTTCATGTCCGTTATTTTGAAATGCTAAAAAATTACGCAACCTTTAATTTTGGTGACAGCTTATTCAAAGGGGGCAATGTTATTGATTTGATCACTGAGCGTTTACCCGTTTCGATCTCTTTAGGGCTGTGGAGTACTCTGATTATCTATCTTATCTCCATTCCTCTCGGAATTTTAAAAGCCATTCACCACGGTTCAAGGTTTGATGTATGGTCAAGCGCAGTGGTTATCATCGGTTACGCTATTCCGGGCTTCTTGTTTGCGATTATTTTGATCATTATTTTTGCCAGTGGAAATTATTTCAGCTGGTTCCCACTGCGTGGTTTAGTATCAAATAATTTTGCTGATCTGACTTGGTATCAACAAATTGGCGACTATTTTTGGCATTTGGCTTTGCCCATCTTTGCAATGGTGATCGGTGGGTTTGCCACTTTGAGTATGCTAACGAAAAACTCATTTCTTGATGAGATCAACAAACAGTATGTGGTGACGGCTCGAGCAAAAGGACTGGATGAAGGACGTATTCTTTATCAGCACGTTTTTCGTAATGCGATGCTGATTATTATTGCCGGTTTTCCGAGTGCTTTTATCAGCATATTTTTCACCGGTTCGATGCTGATTGAAGTGATGTTTTCACTGGAAGGTATAGGGCTACTTGGTTTTGAATCGACCATTCAACGGGATTATCCTGTAGTGTTTAGTTCTTTATACATCATGACGTTACTTGGATTAGTCCTCAGCATCATTTCCGATTTGACCTATATTTGGGTTGATCCTCGAATCGACTTTGAGGCTCGTTCATGATGGTAAAAAAAAGGCTGTCCAACCCATTAAACGTATTGCGCTGGCACGGTTTTAAGTCCAATCGGCGCGGTTTTTATTCACTATGGTTGTTTACGCTTTTATTTGTGGTGAGCCTATTTGCTGAGCTGATTGCAAATGATAAACCCCTTTTGGTTGAGTACGATCAGCAGTGGTTTTTCCCCAGCTTTCAACAATATGTAGAAACTCGTTTTGGTGGTGAGTTTGAAACCGAAGCGGATTATACCGATCCTTACGTCATCGATCTGATTGAACAAAAAGGCTTTATTGTTTGGCCATTGATCCCATTTAGTTACGACACCATCAACTTTAATATCAATAATGCAGTGCCGTCAGCGCCAGATTCAGTGAACTGGCTTGGTACTGATGATAAAGGGCGCGATGTGCTGGCTCGTATTATTTACGGGTTTCGTATTTCGGTTTTGTTTGGCTTTGTATTAACACTCGTCTCGTCAGTGATAGGCGTTATCGTTGGTGCCACTCAAGGTTATTATGGCGGTTGGCTTGATTTACTTGGGCAACGTTTTATTGAAGTTTGGTCAGGGATGCCAACGCTTTTTCTGCTGATCATTTTATCGAGTTTCGTCGAACCGAATTTTTGGTGGTTGCTTGGTATTATGGTGCTTTTTAGTTGGATGAGTTTAGTGGGCGTGGTGAGAGCGGAGTTTTTACGCTGTCGTAATTTTGATTATGTGCGGGCTGCGCAAGCGATGGGTGTGAGTGATCGCCGCATTATGCTTCGCCACATGCTACCTAACGCGATGGTGGCTTCTTTAACCATGATGCCTTTTATTCTTTCAGGCTCAGTTACGACTTTAACATCCTTAGATTTTCTCGGTTTTGGCTTGCCAGTCGGCTCGCCCTCTTTGGGCGAATTATTGGCGCAAGGGAAAGCCAATTTACAAGCTCCATGGTTAGGTATTTCAGCATTTGTGGTGCTCTCGTTAATGCTGACATTATTGGTCTTTATCGGCGAAGCGGTACGCGATGCCTTTGACCCGCATTCGACAGGGAGAAGATGATGAGTAAAATCGTACTCTCTATCCAAAATCTTTCGGTCGGGTTTGGTCAAAAAGACAATCTTGAACCTGTGATTAAAGCGGTGTCACTTTCTCTCTCTGCAGGGGAAACTTTAGCGCTGGTGGGGGAAAGTGGTTCTGGTAAATCAGTGACGGCGAATGCCATTTTGAAGTTGTTACCGAAAAGTGCTGCCCACTATTTGCAAGGGGAGATCTTTTTTGATGGTATCAACACGTTGAACTGTAGCGAGAGGCAATTAAGAGGTATACGAGGCGGGAGGATTGGCATGATTTTCCAAGAGCCAATGGTCTCACTCAACCCCTTACACAAAATCGGTAAACAGTTGATCGAAGTTGTGGAAATTCACCGAGGACTAAGAAGCAGCAAAGCACGTCAGTTGGCCATTGCATGGTTAGAAAAAGTGGGTGTTCGATCGCCAGAAATTAAGATTAATGCTTATCCACATGAACTTTCTGGGGGAGAACGCCAGCGCGTCATGATCGCGATGGCTTTGATCAATGAGCCTGAATTACTGATTGCTGATGAGCCGACCACTGCGCTTGACGTTTCTGTTCAGGCGCAAATATTAGATCTACTTAAAAACCTGCAACAAGAACTGGGTATGGCCATGTTGTTCATTACTCATGATCTCAGTATTGTTAAGCGTATCGCTGATCGCGTTGCAGTGATGCAAAATGGGCAAGTGATCGAGGTTAATGATGCCAAAACGCTGTTCTCATCACCCTCTCACTCTTATACCAAAAAATTGATTGAATCCGATCCTCGAGGTTTGCCCGTTGACGTAAACCCTGACAACCCAATTCTAGTGCAGCTTCAGCATCTCAAAGTCTGGTTTCCCATCACTGGCGGCTTATTCAAGCGCACGGTCTCGCATATTAAAGCTGTCACCGACATGCAGTTTAAGCTTAAAAGAGGACATTCATTAGGAATTGTTGGCGAGAGCGGTTCGGGTAAATCGACCACTGGTATGGCGATACTAAAATTAGTTCATTCGGAAGGCTCGATTTGTTACGACAATAATGAGCTGCAAGGGTTAGATAGGAAAGCTATGCTACCTTATCGCAGCAAGATGCAAGTCGTTTTTCAAGATCCATTTTCAGCACTGAATCCGAGAATGTCGGTGGCGCAGATTATTGGTGAAGGGTTAGAGGTTCATAGCCGTTATGATCGACAAACTGTTGAACGAATGATTTGTGATGTGATGCGAGAAGTTGAACTCGACCCGGCCACTCGCTACCGTTATCCCAATGAGTTTTCTGGTGGGCAACGACAACGTATCGCGATTGCTCGGGCATTGGTGCTTAAACCTGAGTTCATTTTACTTGATGAACCAACTTCTTCTTTAGATCGTACGATTCAAGCCCAAGTGTTGGATCTGCTTAAATCGCTGCAACAAAAATATGGGTTAACGTACTTGTTCATTAGTCATGATTTACATGTGGTGAAATCATTATGCCATTACACTATGGTGATGAAACAAGGTGAAGTCGTTGAGCAAGGGGAAACGCAACAGCTGTTTCTCAATCCTCAGCACCCTTATACCCAAGAGCTTATTTCCTTTTCTTATTAAACATCACGCTATGTCATACAGTTAAATAACGTGATGTTGTCGCTAGGAAAACAGTGAGTGAATATTGAAAGTAGCGGTAGAGTTGGGGCGCTATAAGAATATCGCGATTAAATGGCCATCTTAATGGCTGGTACTATCGCTTCCGGCATGGCTAAAAAATAGCCTTGAAACATATCAATATCGAGTTTTTGCATTGCTTCGAGTTGCGCTTGGGTTTCGATGCCTTCTACAACGGTATTGGAACCATTCTGTTTCGCAAGGGTAATGCCATCCATAAGTGGGTCACAATCACCTTGCATATATTTGAGTAATAAGCTTCGATCAAATTTGATGATATCAGGCGTCACCAAATTAACCCGTTGTGGTGTTGAGGCTTGAGTACCAAAATCATCAATGGCAATTTTAAAACCATTTGCAACCAGACTTTGCGTTGCGCATTGCAGCTTGCTTTCATTTTCTGAATCGATTTCAATCAATTCCATGACTAGTTGATTATGTTCTATATGCAGTTCTTTGAGGCGATCGCATAGCAATGCTTTGTTGATGTCGCTGATGGCAAACAATTCACCCGCGACAGGCAGTAAATTTAGAAATAATTGGCATTGACGATATTCGGAAAGGGCATAGTTTCGGATGTGGATAACTCGGCTGAGTCTTTCTACGTTAAGTTTGTCGATGGGATTAATAGTGTCGGAATGGAAAAAACAATCGGGGCGAATGGCCGTGCTGCCATTGGCGGTTATTCTCACTAGGGCTTCAACGCCCACAATACGGTTATCCCGCGAGAATATCGGCTGGAAAACGCTTCGCAGCACAAGATGCTGGTAATGAGCAATAAACTGGCCATCGGAATCCAGAGACATGCATTTTGAAAACTGAGTTTTGTTAGTTAAAAGCATACAATTTTCGACATCCTAATCATTAATTTTTGCTTGAAGCATCCGAGCGCCAATATGCCATGCCATATTATTGACTCACCTTGACCTTTGTCAATTGTACCTTTGGCTAAGATGAAAATTTGTGGGTTGTCAAAACAGCGTCACAAATATTGAATTATTTAGTGAATGTGATGCGGCAGGCTCAATTGATTGAGTGTGTGCTAAATCAGAAGACAGCCCAATGAAGAGGGTAATATAAAATCTAGAATTTGGAAGAAAATGAGGGCGGTTTGTTTACGTTACGCCCATTGTAATACGGCATATAATTGAACGTATTTTCGGACTAGTTGCTGGTTTTTAGAGCGTTTTAAAGGATGGCTAAATTTAATATAACAAGGGCTAATTTGAAAACGGTTCTCTAAAGATTGAGTTAGCAATGAGTCACTTTCATACAGCGTGATACCTTGTGCGAGGTATTGATCTATTTCATCGGGTAATTGCCCTGTCCACCAATGAAGTAACTCGCGACTTTTTTGGCTACGACTAATCCAGTGATCGGTCAGTAATAACAGTAAATCATTCGGTTGAATCGCGTAAGCGTACTCATATTTCCACTGCGCAATGTCTTGCATCAACTTTTCTCGACAGGTTTTACCAGCACTGACCATATGGTGAGTCAGGATCCATACCGTTCCGGCATCACTGCTCACTCGGTAGTGGTGTGGCATGTCTCGCTGAGGGATTGATTCAATAACAGAATAGTGGCATGGGTGCCCAAATTCACTGAGTGTACGAGCCAACCTGCGAGCAAAAGCCAGTCCTAAGTGATGTTCACTCATTCCTTGGTTGTGTATGGTGGGGTAGTGCTTTTCACAAAGTTTTAGACAGTCAGCTTGAAATTCGTTGACGCTTTGCGTGAGTATGTCCAGTAGCAACTCGTTGTTCTCCTTTAATAAAGCCAAGCAAGATTACCACAGTTATCAACAAGCACGAGCAGCAAATGGCGAGTTCTTGATCTTTCACACTATTCTTCTAATACGAGCATTCTACAGGTGTTATACCCTTATAATTTGAAGCTACCGTTGTTTCAAGTTGTTTGAGCCTAAGTCGTGGTTATCTATATCCACAATAAGTTCCTTCAGTTTTTTCGAATAACTCAATCAGTACTAAAGTATGTCCACAATGTAAAGTATGGTAAATACTGTGTTAATAATTTAGGCTAGAATATAGATTCAATTCACTTTGTTGCTGTTTCACTTGCTGGTTTAGAAAATTTATGACAACTGAAGTTAAAAATTACAACTTAGTCACGCGTCTTATCCATTGGTTATCCGCACTCGTTATCATTGGTATGTTTGGTGTTGGGATCTGGATGGTTGAGTTAACCTATTACAGTCAATGGTATAACACCGCGCCACATTGGCATAAATCTGTCGGTTTGTTGCTGCTCGCGGTCACCCTGTTCCGCATACTATGGAAATTGGTGAGTGTCTCTCCTGCCATTGGTGGCGGCCACTATGAGCGCATTGCGGCTAAAGCGGCGCACGGATTAATGTATTTATTATTGATGACGCTGTTTGTATCAGGCTATTTGATCTCAACAGAAGATGGCCGAGGGATTGATGTTTTCAATTGGTTTACTGTACCAAGTATGGGCTTGCTGTTTGAAGGACAAGCCGATCTCTCTGGCACGGTTCACTTTTACGCAGCTTGGACGCTGATTATTTTAGCAGGCGTGCACGCTGTTGCCGCACTCAAGCACCATTTTATTGATAAAGACGATACGCTACGAAAAATGATAGGAGCTTCTAAATGAAGAAAACGTTACTTGCTACTGGATTGGCTTTCGCAACACTCATGCCGCTAGGTGCAAACGCTGCTGACTATGTTATAGATACCAAAGGTGCGCATGCTTCAATTAACTTTAAAGTCAGCCATCTTGGTTATAGCTTTACCAAGGGTCGCTTTAACAAGTTTGATGGTGAGTTTTCCTACGATCCTAACGACCTTGCAAGCTCAAAAGTGAAAGTTAATGTGGATACTCGCAGCCTGGATAGTAACCATGCTGAACGTGATAAACATATTCGTAGTGCTGATTTCATTGATGCATCAAAATATTCACAAGCCACGTTTACCAGTACTCAAGTGGTTGATAAAGGGAATGGTAAACTAGAAGTGCTCGGTGATCTTACTCTGCATGGGCAAACCAAACCCATTACTATTGATGCAGAATTTATTGGTGCAGGTAAAGACCCATGGGGTGGCCAACGCGCTGGTTTTTCGGGGACAACACGTATCGAACTCGCGGATTTCAATATTGCAGTAATGGGCGCTTCAAGCTATGTCGATATGGAACTCTATGTTGAAGGAATACAAAAGTAATCCACATCTTGTTATGCTTTAAGCAAACATGAATAAAAGGGTCTAACTCTAGACCCTTTTCACTAACTCTCACTATATTTTATCTCCATACATTAGCTAACTGATGGATTTCTGAGTCTGGAATTCGGCGACCGCGTTGTCCATGTCGTTTGCTTGCTTGGAAACGATATCGACTTCAATCAAACACTGTTTGGCTGAGTGCATATTATTATCAGAGATAGAGTTAAGCTCAGTGATCGATTCACTGACTTGGTTCATCACAATGCCTTGCTCTTCAATGGCTGAGGCGATTCGCTCAGAGTTGCTCTGTATCATTTCCATATCAGAGATAATTTGGCGTAAACTTTCATCTAACGCTTCTGAGGCTGCTAACGTCGTATGGCCTTGTGTATTGCACTGTGCAATATCGCTCACAACGGTACTCATTTGGCTTTGAATAGCCGAAACGACATTGGTGATCTCTTCTGTTGACTGATGCGTGCGGCTGGCTAAAGCGCGAACTTCATCTGCGACTACCGCAAAGCCTCTACCTTGCTCTCCGGCGCGCGCTGCTTCAATCGCGGCATTTAATGCCAGTAAATTGGTCTGCTCTGCGATACCTTGAATGATGTTAACAGCACCGCCAATTTGTTCGACATGCTTGTTCAATGAGGCGATGGAGATTTGACTTTTTTCCAATGTTCGTGAGAGTTCATCGACATTTTTTACCGTTGATTCCACCACCAAACGCCCTTGCTGAGCATTGTGCGCGGCTTTGTGTACACCTTCTACCGCTACACTGGTACTTTCTGAAATTTCGCTGATGGTGGACACCATTTCTTGAACGGCCGTTGCCATTGTCGTGGTGTGGTCAGCCTGAACGTGAAACTGTTCAATCACATCTTCTAATTCGTTATGCATACTTGATGTACTGTTCGATAGCTGGTGAGACTTTGTTTGAGAGCCAGCGATAAGAGTTTCGAACTTATCGAGTAAGGTATTAAAATAAGTTGCGATCGATACCAGCTCGTTGCGGCCAGTCAGTTCAACACGCAAACTGATGTTGTTGCTGTTTGAAATCATTTGCATCACTGATAACAACTTACTCACTTGCACGTTAATGGAGCGCGCTATTTGGAGAATAAATCCAAGGATTAGCACGATCACTAACGCACTGAGCCCTTGCTTCACATAGTTAAGTTCTTGCTCAATACTTGTAATCTCTTTATTTAACACTTCAGAAAAGGTAACAAACTGTTGTTCAACATTATGAGAAAGGTTACGTACTTCACCAAGTAGCCCTTGATTATATTTCAAACCAATCACTTTTTTCTGATCGACAAGCTGTTGGGCGGCCTGTGCTAATGCCGGAAAACGGTTAGTCACTGTGCTGTTTTGCTGCTCTCCAACCTGCACGCTTTGATCAAACGCCATTAGCTCTAAAAGTAATGCATCATCAGCATTAGGTTTTATGGTTTCCAATGCTTGTAAATAAGTGGCTAAAAGGCCGGATCTTTCATTTAATCCGTATAGGCTATAAGCCTGCACCAATTTTTCAAAACCTTGTTTATAAGCCAAAAGATCTTGTCGGAGTTGGCTACTAGAGGGGAGATCTCGATCTAACAGGATGAGGGAAAGTTGCTGTTCCAGATCTAAAAAAAGAGTGCTGTTTTTTTTAAAGGTTTCAAGGTATTTCACGTCGCTTCGCAGAAGAAAATCTTTCTCATTGCGCCGCAAATTGAGCAGTCTAATTTCAAGTTTATCGACTAAGTTAATGGCTTGATTGAGCGTTTCGGTGGTTTGGGAAAAATGTGTGGTAGTGGCTAACATTACCAGAACCCCGATAACCGCAATAGCACCCAGTGAATATAATTTTTGTTTGATACTCATGAGATTATACACCTAAGTAAAATGACAATAATTGATGAAAATGTAATTATTAGTATGTTTAATTAGAATGTTAGGATTAAATGAAGCGTATATCAATGAACGCAAAAATATAAATTACATTCATTATCGTGACACAATATTGGAACTTTTATTTTGTTGATTCCCATAGAATTTGTTAGAGGCGCTCTGTAAACATGATTGAATTAGAAAATTACCAAGGACTTATTTTTGATATGGATGGTACGTTGCTTGACACCATGCCAGCGCATTTAGAGGCTTGGTCAAAAACAGCGCAACATTTTCGTTTCCCATTCTCAGAACAGTGGTTGCATAGTTTAGGTGGCATGCCTAGCGCTAAAATCGTTTCACAAATCAATAAGCTGCACGATCTCAAATTGGTGCCAGAGCTGGTCGCTCAATTTAAAATGGCGGCATTTTCTTCTATCGAAAATAGTGGCGAGGTAATTTCTTGTACTCATGAAGTTGTTGAGCAGTTTTATGGTAAAAAGAAGCTTGCGGTTGGGACTGGAAGCCAAAGACAAAGTGCACTCGCATTGCTTAAAAAGTCTGGGCTATTAAATCGCTTTGATGCTGTAGTAACGGCGTCTGATGTTGAAAACCATAAGCCGAATCCAGATACATTTTTGCGTGCAGCCTTTTTATTAGATCTCGAACCTAAGCATTGTGTGGTATTTGAAGATACTCATTTGGGTAAACAAGCCGCTCACGCTGGAGGAATGGATTGTGTGATGGTAGAGGAAGGAAAACTGGTGTTTTATCCAGTCCCTTCTCAAGAATAGAGCCGCGTAATGCGGCTCAACACCGCTTTACTGGATTTCAATTAATTCCACATCAAAAATCAGTACGGATGCCGGTGGGATAGGGCCGCTGCCACTTTTGCCATAACCTAAATTACTGGGTATGAACAGGCGCATTTTTTGTCCTTCCACCATCAGTTGTAGGCCTTCCTGCCAGCCTTGAATCACCTGCTTCAAACCAAACACAATCGGGTCGTTACGTTCAACCGAGCTATCAAACACCGAACCGTCAAGTAAAGTACCGTGATAATGCACTTTTACACGACTGTTGGCTTTCGGATGAACGGTGCCAGTACCTTGTTGGAGTACGAGATATTGTAGGCCACTTTCGGTTGTTATCACGCCATCTTGCTGAGTATTTTCAGCCAAAAACGCTTGGCCTTTAGCAAAATTTTCATCGGCAATTTTGTGGTTATTCCACGTACGATAGATGAAAAAGCCAGCCAGTAAAAAAATAATAATTGGAAATACAAATTTAGACATATTTTTAAAGCCTTGTGGATTAGGGGTGAGTCAATAAATATGAGATGGTATTCGCGATATCTGCTACATCTTTATGACCGGAGGTGATGACTAAATATTTGCCTTTCACAATAAAGGTTGGAACGGCATTGATTTGGCCTTTTACTGAAATATCATCAGCGAGCTGAATCTCTTGGAATAACTGTTTTTGCTGCTCATCATCTAACGAATACGGGCTGATTAGCCCTCGTTGGCTGAAGGCCAAATCAATCGCTTCTTTACGCTCACTTAACGTTACTTCTTCATCCATTTGCACGACCGAAAATAGCTGTTCCATCATGGCATGATCGGGAATTGCTCCCAGTTGCATCACGGCTGAATAGTAAATCATGGCTCCAATCTGTGCGCCTTCGTTAAAGGTGACATGCAGTTTACCAAATGTTTCGCCTGTTATTTTCTCTAGCTCTGGGATGACCTTTTCCATTGAACGACAGTGTCCGCAAGTCAGCGAAAACACTTCCGTGACGGCTGGCAGGCGGTATGTTGCAAGACTTACGGGAAGCTCATCATATTGTTTCCCTTTTTGTGGCGTAGTGTTGTCACCGCAGCCTGCTAGAATCAGTAGTGTTGTGATGAGAGCCAACCAATAGCGTGTGTTTTTTTTCATAACGAGTATTGAGTTAAAAAAGAATACTTGAATTCTAACGGCTTACCGTGACAAGGAAAACAGAAACAACCACGAAATTGCTACCAAATATATATAAAGTTTTACAGTCTTGGCCGATACAGTTTAGGTAGTAAGAGAATGGAGTGATGCTTGAATGAAGTATTTAGCCTTACCGTTATTGATGTTGTTAACGGGGTGTGGAACATTAGCCACCGCAGATCGGATGTTTAGCGACAATCTATTGGATGCAGCGCCAAAAGGTGATTTTGACGTGCTCTACCCTGAGTGGGGCTATGCGCCGAAGATTGCTTCAACAGGTGTTCAAGGCCCGATGGGACAGCAGCGCGTGAGTAGCTATGATTCTTTGCAAAGTTTTTTATTGAAGAATGGCGTTGATTACGAGGTTCTCCCAGGTAACCACATTATGGTTAAATTGAAAGATACGGTGAAATTTGAAACGGGCTCGTCCACCGTCTCCTCTGGCTCTGGTGATTGGCTTACTATGATGGGACGTTATTTAGCCTCAGAACCCGGTATTGATATTGTGATTGATGGCCATACGGACAGTAGTGGAGCGCCCACTTTTAATGATGGTTTATCTGAACGTCGAGCGAAAGCGGTAAAGAACACTTTAGTGAAAAGTAATGTGGCGATGGACTCTATTTTTACCCGTGGATATGGTGAATACGTTCCGGCTTGTACGAATAAAACTAATGCAGGTAAAGCATGTAACCGTCGTGTGGAAGTGTTATTTATTGTTTCCAATAATTAAGTTATGCCTTTTGGTGGCGTGCCTTTTAAGTGATGTATCTCTTTTCACACGCGACAAGATCAAAAAAGCCCAGCGAGTTATTCGCTGGGCTTTTGCATTAAAAATAAGAAGACTTAGGCAAGCAGCTCTTGCGCTTGTTTCACCACGTTTTCAGTTGTAAAGCCGAACATTTTGAACAGTTGATCCGCTGGTGCTGACTCACCGAAAGTGGTCATACCGATGATCTTGCCGCCAAAACCAACGTACTTGTACCAAAAATCCGCGATACCTGCTTCAATCGCGATACGCTTAGTCACGGCTGCTGGTAGTACC